>JAZSPO010000053.1:0-4712 GCA_045537505.1 Candidatus Nanosyncoccus sp. | reverse complement strand
GGTTCTCGTCCAGTCACCATAGAAAGCCTAATAAAAAAATACCCTATGGTATTTTTTATCTGGTGCCCGAGACTGGACTGCGTCTTGCTTCGCAAGACTTCTCATCAGCGTCGTCTCGGAAAACTGCAAGCAAGCTTGCGTTTTCTCTCGTCTCCTCGATGGTTCGCACCACTGGTTCTCGTCCAGTCACCATAGAAAGCCTAATAAAAAAATACCCTATGGTATTTTTTATCTGGTGCCCGAGACTGGACTCGAACCAGCACGCCGAAGCATATGCTCCTAAGGCATACGTGTATACCAATTTCACCACTCGGGCACTAAATGTATTATAGCACAAAAAGAGGAATTAAGCTTCTCTTTTTGTCAGCTTGGAAGAAGCGACGAAGGTCACAGCACTTCCTGCAACGAGTGCGAGAGGAAGTAATTCTTCTGGACCAGTTTCTGGAACGGTTCCAGTAGTTTGTGCTGGCATAGAAATAGTCGTCGACTGTGCAGAAGTTGTCTTCTTTACGCCTTCTGTTGTAGGGACGTTAGACTCTGGTGCTGATTCTTTGATCGTAGAAGAAGTATTGTCATCAACCGCAACTTCTTCTGTCTGTTCTACAGCGACATTATTTCTACTTCCGACAATCGCAATAATTGCCCAAGCCGCGATACCAAGAATAATTACTGCTATTGCAACTGTAGCAATGATAATACGAACCTTTTGCTGATTATCTTCTGTGCTGTATGGGTTAAAATCCATTTTGACTCCAATTTTTAACTCTATTTTTCTTATTTTATCATATCTATTTAGAAAAGTCAATATTATCATGCTATTTTTTGATTTTTACAAATAGACATTGTTCCCTCGATGGGGATAGGTCCTAGTGCTTCCCCATTACAAGATATACAAGTGGCATAGTGGATTGCCAATTTATTCAGAAGAATTAGTCGTCATTTACAAGGTATCCAGCTGAAACGCATTGAGATCACTGCTGAAATAATGTGGAAAGGATATGAAAGATTCGCAGCCCATTTCAGTTGCACTAGGACCAAAGAACTCCCAACCCATTCTCAGTATGAACGACAGGTTAAAATTTGACAAACATAAGCCCAATACTTTATGCAAAAATCCCAATATTTGCAGCAGCATATGTCTTTTTCGAAATCATTTTCAGATGAGAAAAGATTTTTTCTGGGTCGACACTTCCCTGTTTGGTCGCCTTTGGAAAAGATAGAACTATTTTTCCACTCTGGGCAAGCATATTTTCCAAAAAACTAAACTCCTCTGGCACGAAGTGGTCGTAAGGAGGATCGATCAAAATCAAATCGAATAGTTTTTCTCCCATCCCTGATTCAGCTTGTAAAGCTCGTAAGTTCTTCGTAGTAACCTCCGCTCTTTCTGGAGAAATGCCGAGGGAATGGAGATTTTTTTGAACCGTCTCTGTCGCTAGATGATTTTTATCGACGAAAACCACTTTTTTTACCCCACGAGAAAGAGCCTCGAGTCCGAGTGCACCCGAGCCACAATAACAATCCAGTGCCAGTTCGACTTTTTCGAACTCCATCGATAAAGAGTTAAATAATGCTAGCCTCTCTCGACTTCCCATTGGATGGGTAACCTTGGAATCAGGCGTAAAAATCATTCTCCCACGAAATTGTCCAGAGGTAATTCTCATTCCTTCCCTTTCTCTTGCAGCTCTTCTTTAGTCGGCAAACTAGAAAGCCAGCCAAGCGTGATGACCTTCACTATCTCTGGCAACAAGATAGAGGTGGATTCATAGGCCAACTCTGCATTCCAACCTTTGTTACGGAATCGATCATACATCTTCAGGTCATTGATTTTCTGGAGAGATTGATAAAATTCCTTTTTGAGATCGATCTGGGAATAATCATGAATTTTTCTCATTTCATCGCGATTCTTCTTCGGAATGAGAGTTCGATTGGACATCGGTACTGCCACCAGAGCGACCCCATATTCAAAAGCGATATGCTTCGTCATGTATCCTTCCACACCCCAATAAAGCCAATTATTACGGGTGGTTTCAGCAATATTTTTCCCTCTCATAATCCCCTTGACTGGACGACCAAAAATCCTCACGTATTCTTTGTCCGACATTAACTCCTTGATCGCTTCTTGATATGGGAAATGGTGAGCAGGAGTCAGGCCATCTGTAATCGCGTGTGCCATCCATGCCGCCTCGAAACTCGCTCTCTCGAGATTTTTCTCGAGCAAAGCCTGATGTAGGTTGTACTGGTGGTTTAGAATCAACTCGATCAGCTTTCCATCGTCTTTGTCCGGAATGATAAAATGCATCGGCTCATCTACTCCTGGAGACTTCCATTTCAAACCATCTGGACCGCGATTTCCTTCGAAATGTTGTATTTCTCTCGAAGTTGGGAAAAAAACATCTCTTGGCACGAGAGTACCGAACCAAGCCCGAGCAGCTCGATCGAGTTTTTGGTGAGTTCCGATCAGTTTCCCAGACTTCTTTGAATTTTTGAGCAATCCTACAGTTGAATACATTTTCTTAGATCAAATTCTTTCTAACTTAGTTCAGAATGGTAAGCTGTCGATAGTGTGCCATTCCTGCTTTCAACTCCTTATAATATACCATGAGATCTGGATTTTGACAAAACTCCTTGGCGACCATTTTCGCCTGACGAGCTGCCTGAGAAATCAAGCCAGTATCTGATAAATTCGCAATCTGCAGATTCAGTTCTCCATGTTGCAAAGATCCATAAATCTCACCCGGACCCCTAATACGAAGATCCATTTCTGCGAGATAAAATCCGTCTGTCGATTCCTCCATCGCACGAAGACGCTTGGTCGGCTTGGAATCTGCCGTGATCATCAGATAGCAAAAACTTTCGACTTTTCCTCTGCCGACCCGACCACGTAGCTGATGAAGCTGAGCCAGGCCATATCCTTCGGCATCCATGATCACCATGAGAGATGCGTTCGGCACATTTACACCTACTTCCACGACGGTCGTAGAGACCAAAATATCGATTTCTCCCTTGGAAAAACGTTCCATAATATCATCTTTCTCAGGAGCTTTCATCTGCCCATGCAAAAACTCAATTCTCAGATTCGGAAATACATTTTGCAACCTTTTACATTCTTTTTTCACGCTGACCGTTTCCTGGTATGGAGATTCCTCAATACAGCGACAAATCCAATATATTTGGTGCCCTGCCTCTATCTCTTTCAGAACATGAGGATATAGTATTTCTTTTTGATCAGTTTCCCTGATAATTTTCGTCTTGATCGGCTGTCTCCCCTCTGGTAACTGGTTGATAATAGAAACATCCAAATCGCCGAATACGGTAAGCTGAAGCGAACGCGGAATTGGGGTAGCTGTCATAGATAACAGATGTGGAGCAAGTGGCTCGTCTGTCGTTTTTTTGACATTGTGCATAGTTTTTGATAATAATTTCTGCCTCTGGCTGACACCGAAACGGTGCTGCTCATCGATGATACAAAAAGCTAGAGCATGGAAATGAACGTCATCTGTTATAATGGCGTGTGTTCCGATAATTAAATCGTATTTTCCGTTCATGATGTCCTTTTTGACGGTGCTTTTTCGCTTCGTTGAGCCGATTATTAGGGCAATTTTCACGCCTAGAGGCTCTAGAATGTCGCGTAAGCCTTCAGCATGCTGGGTAGCCAAAATAGCCGTGGGAGCGAGCAAAGCCACCTGGAAACCGTTACAGATCGCCTGATAAGCTGCAATTGCGGCGACAATAGTCTTTCCAGAGCCGACATCCCCTTGCAATAGTCGATTCATCGGCACGTCTCGGTCTAAATCTTGCAAAATTTCCCAGAGAGCTTTTTTCTGGGCATTTGTAAGAGAAAACGGCAGCGTCGAAATAATTTTTTTGGTCTTTTCGGCCGAAAAAGTCAGTTTCTCTGCTTTCAATCTGTTGTTTTCCTGTTTTGCCATATTAGCCGAAACCAGCATCTCGAAAACTTCCTCATAGGAAAGGTATTTTCTCGCCTCGACGACATCTTTCGGCGTTTCTGGAAAATGGATCTTGAAAAGTGCATCTGCACGTGCCCCTGGATGAACATATTTTGGGTGATCGACTTTTAGGGGGTCATTCGGCATCGTTCCAGGCAAAAAATCCGGAATCAAAGCGAAATTCGAGCGATTTTTGTCAAAAATCTGATGGAACTTCGTCGATTTCATCGACCCTTTTGCTCGATAAATCGGCTGCAGATCTGCTTCTGCGTCATTTTCCTTCTCCGAGACCAAAACTGCAGATGGCGAGGTTAGTTGATACGTCCCATTTTTCAGATCATAAGTACCGGTAAAATAATACTCTCGCTCTGGATCGAATTGTTTTTCTCGATATGGCTGATTGAACCAAATCGCCTTAATCGAGCCAGTGTCATCGCTAATTTTGCCAATAGTAATACGAAATCCACGTCTAGTAGTACTCCTAGTGGACAAATCAGAGATTTTCCCACGTACCATGACTTTGCCAGGCTGCAGATCACATATTTTGACAGTAGACTGAAAATTCTCATAATCTCGAGGTAAAAAATAGAGCAGATCACGAATCGTATAAATGTTATACTTCTTCAAATAATCGGCAGTTTGCTTGCCAATACCATTGATTTCAGTGACCTCCTTCGACAAATCCATAAAAAGATTATAGCATTTTTTCTCTTTCTTTTTCACTCTATACTCTAATTTTATTCTCCAACTGAGTTCACGGCAGCA
>JAZSPO010000078.1:0-2076 GCA_045537505.1 Candidatus Nanosyncoccus sp. | reverse complement strand
GTGCTGGCTCTAACGCTGGTCGGAGTTATCCCCTATCCTACCTACTCTCTGGCCGCTACGGCTGGTACGACGGTAGGTTGTACTATTTAGGTAGCTACGGCTACTGGTGGTCTAATACCATCGCGGTAGATGGAGACGCCTACCATTTGTCTATCGGCGAGGGTGGAATTTATGCCCATGTTTACAACAATATGCGCTACGGTTTTCCTCTCCGCTGCGTCTCCACCTATTAATCCTTTCTGAACAAAGGCGATGAAAAATAAAAAAGAAGAAAAGATGGGGGAAGGAGAAAAAACAGCTCAAAACGAAAAAACGGAACATGGGCGATTGGTAGCCTCACGCAGAAAAAACGCAAAAGAGGCTTCCTACTCCTTCGAGAAGACGAACAAGAGATTTCTTTTCGTCTTCTACTCCGGCGAAAATTGGTACAAGATGGGTGGTAGATCTGCTTTGTACTACAACTACATCATCGCCCCGCGCATTGGACTAAAAACTAGACTCCTGCCTGATCGCGACTTCTACTGCAAATTCTCGGATGGAACTGTCTCCATCCGAGATTTTTTGACTTTGAAACACAAACTTCTCAAATTCGGTCTGAAAGTACACAAAGAAGAGGAGTTCTGGACAATTTTCGACCTTGGTCGAAACATTGTCCAAGAAGAATTATCAATCATTCGGGACGCCGAAAATGAAAAACATGAGCATCTCAATCGTATCGTCCTGACCAAAAAACTCTATCCAGGCCTCGCTGCATTGGCTCGACAAATTTTGTGTGATCTGCGTAACAAGGCGAACAATTGCCAAACCCATGACCGCGACATCATCGTTTCACATCTCGTCAGACAAGCTCTCGATAATTCGATCGACCTCACTCTCATCTCAAACGGCTATAATGAGCCGAAACCGACGCTCCAGGTCATTCTAGTCCGGAACGAGAGAATTAAGGCTTGTCTCCTAGCCTTGGTGGACGCCAAGGCTCTCGAGCTGGACGCTGTGATGAAGGTTGGCGAAATGGTGGTCGATATGAACACCCAGATCAAAAAGGAAATTGCGAAACTCGATGAATGAGTTACAATATTATCTCCCCCAGCGATTTCGTCGCAAAGAAGGCCAATCATTCGATGATTGGCTTTTGTGGATGCTAAAAGAAGCCTATATCAAGGCTCGTTTGAACAAGCGAAAGACGAATGACCAATATCAGTTCGAGGTAAACTACTTGGAAAATCTCAAAATGTTAAGAGATGATATCATGGAACGCAAGTATAAACCGAGCCGGGGAATTGCTTTTATTATCTACGACCCAGTTATTAGAGAAGTTTTTGCTGCACCTTTTCGTGACCGCGTAGTCCATCATTTACTATATAATATATGCAACGAATGGTGGGATAAGCGTTTGATTTCTGAGTCATATTCTTGCCGAGAAGGGAAGGGCGTGTTATATGGAATTGAAAAACTGAGGCAACAGGAAAATATCGCCAGGAAAAAGTTCCGAGAACCAGTCTATATTATCAAGATGGATATCCAGGGATATTTCATGAGTTTGCCACGCGAGAAATTGTTCGCAAGAATAAAATGGGGATTGGACAGGCAGTTTCCGGTGCATGGAGATAAACGTCCTCGCGAATATTATCTTACGAAATATCTTTGGCGAGAAATAATTATGGATAACCCAGTCGTCGGTGCGAAAAGGCGTGGCAAAAAAGCAGAATGGAAACGATTACCACGGAGGAAGAGCCTTTTTTGCCAGCCTCCTGGTGTAGGTATCGTGATTGGGAATCTATCTTCGCAGCTACTTTCTAATATTTATTTGGATCAGCTAGATCGCTTCATCAAATTCACACTCGGCTACCAATTTTATGGACGTTATGTGGATGATTTTTATATCCTAGTGCCGAAGTCGGAATTACAGCAGGCGATGATAGATATCGAAGTGATTCGGCAATTTTTGCTTGGGCTGAATCTCCAGCTCCATCCCAAAAAATTGTATGTCCAGGATATCAATCGTGGCGTTACTTATCTCGGTTCTCGAGTTTATCCCAATCGTATTTTACCAGGTCCACGTGTGATAAATCGCTA
>JAZSPO010000077.1:0-9946 GCA_045537505.1 Candidatus Nanosyncoccus sp. | reverse complement strand
TTCGCACATACATGCAGAAACACAAGGAAGACCACTATTTATAATTAACAAGAAAGAATCAAGAAATATAAAGGAGTAGAATGGAAGATTTTTCTTATTTGCCAAAGCAATCTATCTATCTTGATTCTGCTTGCCAATCTTTGCGTCCACAGCCAGTGATCGATGCACTGAACCAGTATTATACGGAACATAATTCTTGTGGCGAGAGAGTAAAATATGAATGGGGAAGAATTACGGACGAAAAAGTCGAAGCGACACGCAAAAAGATACTGAAATATACCAAGAAAAGTCCACGCGAATATTTCGTATCATTTACATTGAATACGACTTATGGACTAAACCTTTTACTTTCGCAGATAAATGTAAAAAAAGCCGGTATAAGAGAAATTGTAACTTCTGATATAGAACATAATTCTCCATTTTTGTCAAGTATAGCATGTGCGAAGAAAAATGGTTTACCGAGAAAAGTGATTAGCAGGAACGACGATGGGTCTTTGCCGATTGATGAAATTCCAGATAAGGCCCTCGTCGTGGTGAACTGTGCTTCGAATATTGATGGTAGATTATTACTAAATATCAAGGATGTTGTGAAGAAAGTTCATAAAACTGGTGGATATATTATTATTGATGCCGCACAAGCTATGGCTCATTCTGTAGAAATCCTGCATGGAGTCGAGCCAGATGCGATTTGTTTTTCTGCTCACAAAATATATGCTCCATCGCTCGGCGGAATTATCATCCAGAGAGATTTTGCAGAATTAATCGACACAATGTTTATTGGAGGTGGAATGGTGGATGATGTCGATAAAGAATCATATTTATTATCGAAGGACGATCCAGAGCATTCTTATACACAGTTCGAGCCAGGACTACAAGCTTGGGGAGAAATAATCGCACTCGGAATGGCGATTGACTGGGTAGAGAAAAGGACGAAAAAAGACCACCAAATTCTAAAAAATAATTCCGAGCAACTCTTCGACTTTCTGAAAACAAAAGAAAAAATCCATCTGGTGAACGAGAAGCCAGCGACGACTATATCCTTCTATGTAGACAAAAAAGAAACTGGTGTCGATAGCCATATACTAGGAGCTGCTCTGGCGGATGAAGGGATTATGGCCAGGACTGGATACTTCTGTGTCCATTATTATCTTGACCATGTCAAACATTATCCATCACTTTTGCGATTTTCTCTGGGCTATCATAATAGACCAGAAGACATTGAGAAGGTGATAAAAGCATTGGAGAATTTCTAGGATGGTTTGTATCGCGGCATTTATTGTCTTGGTTTTGGTTGGTATTTTCGTAGCGATCATCTCGATTTTCAAAAGAGATTTCGGTAAGAAATACCTCAAAGTGCTAAAAAAAGCGTTTTATTGTTTTGGCAAAAAAGTACGCCTGCAAAAATGTGATACGAATTTTTCCGATGATGTGAAATCACTTTTGTTGAAAAAAGTAGTACTAAAAAAACCGCAGTGGGTAAAGCCACTAAGTATTACGATTGAAGTCGCAAGTGTCTTCCTCGTAATTATTACGGTTTGGTCGATTGTAGAAGCGGCGAAGGCTGGTCTTTCGCTTTGGGTATTTGGAACATGTAATGTTTCGCAGCCGAGCAACTGTGCACTGGGAGCAGATTCATGTGGGCTGGATGAGGATAACTTAAATTGGTTTTCTGAGTGGGGGGAAATCTTCTCCAATATTCCAGATCGTCTGAAAAACTGGGAAGTGAAATCACTTGATTTCTCGTATGCATTTGTTACTGGAAGTAATAATGAAGATAATGTCGCTCTGTCTATTATTGACCCAGGATGTTCAGTTTGTTTGCAATCTTATAAGAATATCAAGAAGAATCAGGAATTTTTGGATAAGCATCAGCTCCGTGTCGTACTCTATCCGATCAAGAATACGAATGGGGAATATCGATTCCAGAATTCCGAGCAAATCGTGAAATATGTCCTCTCCGTCAATGAATATACTGGGACTGATGAATATGCAGAAAAAATCATTAATCGAATTTTCACAGAATATGATGGGGAAGGGATTATTTATCAGGAAGTATTTAATAATAGATTGGACCACGAGGCAGCGGGATTTCTGCTCGAGGCATGGCTCGGCGAATGGGGCCTGAGCGAGGGTGACATTAACTCGATTCGTGAGTTGTCCGAGAGCGACGGCATCGCCGAGAAGCTAGAAAAAAATAATGCTATTGTCGAAAACGAAATTAGACCAAAGGGTATCCCAACCATGATTTATGACGGTGGGAAACATTTGGGGCTTTTTAGGTAAGTTGTGTATATAAATAAAAGTGGTATTACCCTTGATACCTTTCTCCCCTTGTGCTAAAATATAAGTGCTATGAATCGCAATACTAAAGTGACTAGAAGACCAAAGCGTCGTCGTAATTCTCGCCTTATTATAGCTATTATCTGTGGTACGCTTCTAGTAGCTGGAATAGTATTCTCAATTTTGTATTTTAAGCCTTTTGGAAATAAGACTGATGATAGCCAAAAAGAAGAAAAATCTAACAGTACAAGCAGTTCAGGTAATTCCGTAGAATCATCTAATTCTAATAAAAAGGAAGAAGAAAATCAAAGGGAGCCAGAAAAAAACAATCTGAAATATGATGAATCTAGCTTGGGCGATACGAAGGAATTAAAAGGAATTATCAATTTTGCTGGTATTAGCAATGAAAAACTATTAATAAATACAACAATTTACCAAGAATTTGGTTCGGATGGCACTTGCGAGGTTTCTCTAACTGGACCGACAGGCAGAAAGATAACTGGAAAGGTCGCAACAGAAGCTGGCCCATCGGCTACATTTTGTAGCTATGATACTCCAGCAAATGGTATAGAATCTGGAAAATGGCAAGTTACAGTTGTAGTTAAACATAATAATTATAGTGGTACGATGACCACGGAGGTAGAAATATAATGAGAAAACATATAGAAGGAAGACAAATACTGTTTTTTAGTTTCACTTTTGTTCTTGCTGTGGCAATTGGCTTTCTAATACAGTATCTTTCTCAATCAATTTTTGCAATTAATCCAAGATATAATGGATTTAATGCTGGTGATATTATTTCTGATTATGTAATGGCCGACTATACTTCTATGGACGAGAATGATATTCAGAATTTTTTGCGGTCCAAGAGCTCTTGTGGCGATACTAACTTGACTGGGAAGAGCGGCACTATATCTTACGGCTACGTCCAAGAAGGAAATAACTTCGGTGTGAAATATAATTACCAAATCACATTAAACACTAGTTATGGGCCAAGGACTTTTGACTATCATGTGGAGAATGGGCATTTTGTTTGCATGATTGAAGAGAGCTTTAATGGTGAATCTGCGGCACATATTATCTGGCAAGCAGCACAAGATTATCATATCAATCCAAAAGTATTAATTGTGCTTCTCCAGAAGGAACAGGGCCTACTGACAGATTCTTGGCCGAATTCAAATTTCCAATATCGATCGGCTACTGGCTATGGCTGTCCAGATCATGGAGATTGTAATTCCGACTATTATGGATTTAGGAACCAAATTAGAAATGCAGCAGATCATTACCGTTATATTCTGGACAATGGATCTAGGTATTATCCAGTAGGTAATAATAATGTATTGTATAACCCAGATCCTGGCTGTGGCTCGTCCACAGTCTATATTAGTAATCGGGCGACTGCAGCTTTGTATCAATATACACCGTATCAACCGAATGATGCTGTTCTAAATTCTGCTCATGGTTCGACCGTATCATGTGGTGCTTATGGTAATCTAAACTTCTATTATTACTACACAGAATGGTTTGGCGATACACACGGAAATGAACTACACGGAATTTATTTGCCGGATGGAATATACCAGTTAAGGACCACGGGAGATTTAGCATTGTCATTTGAGGGTACAAACAATGGAGATGGTGCTCGTACTGCCATATCTAATACTGGCGATACTCTACAGCAATTTAGACTTACGCGGGATGGCAAATACTATCGTATTCAAAATGTAAAATCCGGTAGGTATCTCGATCTTATTGGTAATGACTCTCATGATGGTTCTAAGATTCAGTTGTGGGACAGAGCTGATGGTTGTGCACAGAAATGGTTAGTGCAAAATTATCGCAACTCATATCGTTTAATATCTTCTTGTTCGAGTGAGGCAAGTACTAAATCTCTCGATGTGAGTGGTGAACAGGTTGATATTCCTGGAACAACTGTTCATCTTTGGGCTAGTAGTGATACTGTAGCCCAACAGTGGCGTTTCGTTAATTTGTCACCCGCTATTATTACTGAAGACACATATAATTTAAAATCCACAGCTGGAAAAGTTTTGACTCCTGTGCTTGAACAACATTATGCTGGTGTGGATATGGTAATCTGGGAAGATACGACATCAGCTGTAAACCGTCTGATTTTCCAGAAAGCAGAAGATGGATCGTATAGAATTATTAATGCACAGTCTGGTCTATATCTGGCTGTATATAGTGCGTGGATAGATGATGGGACTAATGCAATTTTATATTACAAAGATGACAATACTTGTGCTCAAAGGTGGATAGCTGAAGAAAATGGAGATGGTTATTCACTTAAGAATTCTTGTTCAAATAAGAGTTTAGACATTGATGGTGGTGCAGTAGGCACAAATAATAGGCGAGTACAAATTTGGTCCGAGAATTCTTCTGAAGCACAAAGGTGGTATTTAGCCCAGCCTAATACCACGCAAGCAATTTCGAATGGCGTGTATAATATTCATTCTGCAAAGAGAAGCAATCTTCGTCTAGATGTTGTTGGTAGCAATGAATATGGTAATGGTTCAAATATACAAGTCTGGGATAGAAACGGCAGTGATAACCAGAAATTTATCTTTACCTATGATGCTAATACGGGATATTATACTATTGCATCTAACTTGGATAATACTTTGCATTTGGACACGGCAGGGGGATCATCTATTGGCAATATCCAATTATATGGTGCAAACAATAGCTGTGCTCAGCAATGGTTTCTAATACCTACTGACGAGTATTATTATATCGTCTCTGCCTGTGGAAGAACTGTAATAGATATCGCTGGTGGCGATACAAGGAATGGTACTAATGTTGGTTTGTGGGATAATCTTGGTTTAGCGAACCAAAAATGGTCCATTGTGGATGTTTCAACTTATGCAAATGCCCCACTTGAGGATGGAGATTATACTATTTCTTCCAGAATGAACCAAAATCTAGTTCTAGATATAGCTGGTGGTTCAACTCAATCTGGTACAAACGTTGGAGTATGGGAATCACTAAATCTTCCTAATCAGACATTTAAGCTCAACTATGATTCTGGGTCAGGTTATTATACAATTCATAACGAAGCCGCGAATCAAAATTTGGATATTGCTGGAGCAAAAGCAGAAGATGGTACAAATTTGCAGATATGGTCACAGAATAATGAATGTGCACAAAAATGGGAATTGGTTAAAACAGAGAGTGACTTCTATCGTATTGTTTCTGCATGTGATCAGAATTATTCATTAGATATTGCCGGAGCAGAGAACCGTGCGGGGGCGAATGTCTTGATTTGGTCTAATCATAGTGGTGCTAACCAGCAGTGGAAATTTAATAAACAATAATTACTTATTTCTTAATCCATAACGTAGGAATAATTTCATCTTCTACATAGTTTTGTTCCACGTACTTTCTGAGGCGAGGGGCATAATCCTTATTGCCCCATAATTCTGTATTTGGATCATATATTAATACATTTGGCTGATTCTTTGTATAATCATCAATTACAGAATCTTCATACCATACCATATACCAAGGTAAGATATACATATTTCTATTAGCAACTTTGAGTCCTTTATAGTGGAAATAAAGTGAATCGTGCAGATAGGAATCTACTCCAACATATTCACCTTCTTCTGTGTGATCAATTACTTTTTTGTCTAACTCTGAAACAGTAGGTTGCTCATATAAAACGAATGATTTTACATATTCATAATATGGAGTAAAGAAAAATAGTGCGACTGGTATAATAATGAACCATTGCCATTCCGCAATGCGTTTTTTGATAGTTGGAAATAGCATGATACAAGTAAATGTCATTATCGCCCAGGCTGATATAGTATGGAAATTCTCTCGGGAGAAAGAAAAGCAAATAGCCATCAGTGTTACGGCACCAATAACATAGTGTTTTTCTCTGAATTGTTTGAAAATAGCATAGATAGAAACAAGGAGTACGACTGCATGAAAGACAGAATTAAAGTCGAATCTGGTTCCAATTAAATTTATAGCACAGTCTTTTATTACCGTGAGAAAGCTGTTTATTCCTAGGATAAATGGTTCAATTAGATTAGTTCCGTATCCATCCATATAATAATTGGAATAGACTTTGGTATTAAATAGATATGCTTGTTCAACAACGTCAGAAAGCGCAGATCGAGTCCAGAAATAAAATACTGTTCCGGTTACCGGCAAAATTATAGCCAAAAAAAGCCTGTAGTATCTTTTTAAGAATTCAGAAATGCTAATCTTGTTATTTATCCAGTATTTTATTTCTATTACTATGAAACCTATTCCGAAGGCTACTAATGGGAAAACGCTGTTGAATGCTGAACTGATACTAATAATAATGCATAGCGCAACTATTATACTTCTTATCCAGTCAAGACTTGGTTTCGACTCCTTGCAATAGGAAACAAATTCAAACATCAAAACAGTCAGACAAATCATTTGTATATTGTCATAGAGAAGTTGTAGGTTGGTAGCATAAGTACAAGGAAGAATACAAGTCATAACAATACCTAAAATGACAATACGAATCGCCTTAAATCTCTTGCTGTAACGGAAATAGATAAATGCCCAAACAAGTGCATATAAAACATAGAACATTAATCTGAATTGCGTGATAGATTCTGCCCCTAATGAATGGAAGAAGGCGCACAAATAATATGCAAATGGCGTGTGCTGAGTAACATAGTCTTTATACAGAGTCGCACCATCAGAAATCATTGTGCCAGCTTGCATATTATCATATTCGTCTGTAAAATATCCTCCGACTGAAAAAACGGAGACTAAGACGAAAATCACACCAAAGAATAATAGAGTCTTAAAAAATCTATCTTCGAATAATTTTTTATTGTTCTTCGTTAGATATAATACGCGACTTATAATAACAGTATTGAAAAGAAAGATAAATATTATGAAGCCGGTCCACCAGAATCTATATTCACCACCATAAATATCGTAATAAATAGTGTCTGAGTTTTCATCATCATGGTAGAAACCAACTGTTTTATCTTCCGTGACATCCTTCGGAGTTATTGAGAGACGATAAGTTTCATCAGGATTGACGGAAATATTGTTTTTATTACTTAGACGCAGAATCTTATCTTCCGGCAATTTTGCCGGACTAAAATCTTTGTCCATAATGACGTGGTCATTGGAGTCTAGGATTTTAACATTGTACGTTGAATTGTTGACTTGACCAAGATCATCAATGGCGATAGCTAGGGAATTAAAAATATTATATGGCATAGAAATATTTTGCGTTAGCTGCTCACTGCTGGATAGAACGGTAGAGTGACTTATAGAGTGGCTTGAAGAACTCGGGTTGTGTTCTAAATATGTAATAGTAATTTTTGCCCAATTGAGCCCAAGAAAGAGAGTGGCGATGTTTAAAATCATAAGAACACAAGCGAAGTAAAATTTAGGATTTGCTTTTTTTGTCCTGACAGTTTTTACAGAAGATTTCGTATCGCTTGTGAAGATAAACCATTTACTGAGGATGAAGTTTAGAATAATGACTATAATATTGGAAATAATTTTCCAGAAAATTGGTGTCCAATGCATCATGTCTACTGCAAAAAACATAATTGCTATATCAAAAAGACCAGTTAAGAGTCGTGCACTGACGAATTTTGATATTTCTGCGAGAATTTTTTCAGACTTGCTTCTAAAAACAAAAATTCTATTTGTTATATAGGCAAAAGCGACTGCTACCACCCAAGAAATAATGGTAGATGGGATATTCGGAATATTTAGTAGATTAAAACAGAACCAATATGCTGAAATGTTAACCAATGTTGTACAAGCACCCCAAAAAAGGTAGCTAATTACCTCCCGGTATTTTCTATATAACTCCATTAAACTCATATTTATATTATATGTTTATTACTATAAGGTGTCAATCAAGCAGAAACGGTTGCTCATGTAATTTACAAGATGTATAATTATTTGCATGAAGCTTAGGAGTTTTTTGGATAAGACTTTTTGCTCTAAGAAGAGAGGTAAGAAATTAGATTTTTTGATTGAGCACAAATATACTATAGTGATCTTGTTAATTTCACTAGGAATTTTCTTGAGATTTTTCATTATGACTTTTGGACATAATTATGATTTTGAATCATATAAAGTAGCTGGTGAAATTTCTGGTAATTTTCATAATGTATACGCTAACACGGAGAGATATAATTATGGCCCAGTATTCTTTTGTTTACAAGGCTTGTTGTACAATATATCGCATATTTCTCCTGATTGGGAGACGACGTATAGAGTCTTAATCGTGCTTGTATTGACTTTATTTGATCTTGGCATAACACTTTTTATCGCAAAAAAGTATTCTGTTAAAAAAGCTTTGATATTTTTCCTTAATCCAATTTCTATTTTTATTACTGGGTATCATAATCAATTTGATAATATCGCCATATTTTTTGCCTTAATGAGTATTTGGTATTTTAATGAAGATAAAAAATATTCGAAAAAGGATATATTATTTATACTATTCATGTCCTTGTCTATTGTCACAAAGCATATTTTCGCAATTTTTATGCTTTTTATTATATTAAAGAAAGGCTTACCACTCAAAAAGAGGCTAGTCTATGCATTTGTTCCTTCAATATTATTCTTACTCAGCTTTTTGCCATTCATTTTTTCCTCAGGAGCACTAGAGGGCATTGTGCACAATGTATTTTTGTATAATTCTGCCAATAATTCTCCACTTCTCATCGGTGTTCTTCAAGCTGTTAATGTACCAAAATCATTGTATACAATCATATTCCTTTCACTTATGACAGTGACGGCATTTATGTGTAGGAAAAAGAAGTACGACGAATCAATTTTGATATACACGATTGCACTAGTTGCATTTTCTTCTGCGATAGCTAATCAATATTTGGTAATTCCACTCGCTGCACTTTGTATTTTGGAAACTGGATTCTTGAAGTATATTTACATGGCGTTATGTAGTATTTTCTTATTTATTAATATAGACGGATTGAATATGCTAGATGCAATAAAGGCTAAAAGCCACTTATTAGGTGGAACTGTTTCACTAATCAGTTACTCACTTTTGGCTTGGGTGTTGCTCATTATTTTATTGGTCGTAATGATGTTAAAAAGACCAATTACTCGAAAAAGTGTTAGAATAAAAAAGGAGGAAAGATGAAAGACGATTTATATATTGTAATGCCCGCATATAATGAGAGTGAAAATATAGAAGAAACGCTCGATGCTTGGTATCCAGTGATTAAGAAACATTCTGCAGGTGGGAAATCAAGGCTCGTTGTAGTTGATGATGGAAGTAAGGACGACACTTACAAAAAAATGAAAGCTTATGCGAAAAATCATCCTCTTTTCATTCCGTTAAAGAAACCTAATGGTGGCCATGGTCCAGCAGTATTATATTTGTATAATTATGCAATCAAGAAGAAGGCTGCTTGGGTGTTCCAAACGGATTCCGATGGTCAGACAAATCCAGCAGAATTTGAGGATTTTTGGAAAGAAAGAAAAAAATATGATGCAATTTTTGGCCATCGTAATGAGCGTGGGGATGGCAAATCTCGTGCTTTTGTGGAGAAAGTAGTATGTCGTCTGGTGAAACATTATTTTGGTGTAAAAATACCTGATGCGAATGCTCCATTTAGATTAATGAAGACAGAAATTCTCAGCAAATACGTAAAAAAAT
>JAZSPO010000103.1:0-2135 GCA_045537505.1 Candidatus Nanosyncoccus sp. | reverse complement strand
CCATTTTCCTCTTCTGAAGATTCTATTTCGTAACCATAGAAATAAGGTCCATCAAAACTAATATCTTGTCCTCTGTTGATGTATTCCTCGATATTGTCCTGAGTATACTCAACTAACTGTCTATTGTAGAATTCTGCATAGTCATCAATATATACGTTGTAATTATCGGGCTCTTCAATTGTATTACGTTCTGGGTAATAATTAACTCTAAATAAAGAGTTATCCTTAAAATAAAAAGCGACATGGTACATTTCTTCCACCCATTCTCCCTGATTTTCGTCATAAAACCAATCAGTCAGTCCATATCCTGTCACAAATAGAGAACCCCCATTATACGACTTCTTTTCAGGATTACGATAATTCTCAAAATCCCATTCCTGAGTTGCCACATATTCAATCCACTCCTCTACATACTCGTCTGTATAAGTGGCGTTATCGCACTTGTTCGCTACCCACCACTCAGGATAGGAATGATAAAAATAATACCAATCCAAACGTCCTTCCTCACTCTCTGTCATCACTGCTTCACGCTCCTCTATCTCTGTACGGCTATAGCTTGTGTTGCCACTTACCTTAATCGTACGATCTACACCGAAAGATTTGTTGTAGACATTAAATTCGATTCCATCCTCATCGAAAGCACCAAAAGAGTATGGGGTGCTCTTGTTTTGGAATGCAAACTCGCGAGGTATTGATAGTGTCAATCCAAACTCGCTATCTGGGATAGTCACGGTTCCTACTGGGTCAAAAGACTGTGCACTTGCTCCCATTGCCAACAAGCAGCCGAGAGCACCTAAGTAAAACTTCTTCATAATGTTGAAATTTTTTAGTTTTGCCTATGAGTCTCCCGAAGTCAGCAGTAAATAAGTGTTTGCTTAAACTATACAAGAAAAGCGTAGAGACTTGTCACGCTCATCTTTTATCAGGCTCTGGAAAACCTACAACAGAAATGAACTGAGAAACAAATACCCCACGCTGTCGTATATACCTTGTGAGGCACAGCGTGGGCTGTACTTGTGGAATATACAAACAGAATGAGCGTCGCATTGTTCCATCCCTCTGTTGTTTGAAATTTTCCAGATTTCGATAAAAAGGATAAAGCAAGAAACGCATTCTTGACCCGAGGATTTCTCCCCTCAGGCAATGCAAAAGTAGTGAATAAAATTGAAAACCAAGTAAAGATGCGCCTCTTTTTTTATGTTTGAAAGTAGAAGCCAATGCGAACGCCCAGAGAGATATTCGTTTCTCGAGTGCAAAGTAAGCACGTTTTGGTGGAGACGATGACACGAAGAAAAGTCTTGGCTATATGATGAGAACTCGGTGTGCAATGCTAACTGAGAAATCATTGTCCCCCGAGGGACAGTGCTTATTAGATGGTTTTATCCACCGCAAGAACCACTCGCAATAGTCTATAAGGTCTGAAAAGAATAGGCGTAGGCGTACTTTGAAGGCCTTATAGGCTTTGCGCCCAATATAAAATTCTTACAATCAGTAGTGCCGTTTTTCAAAACGCACTGTATATTTTTTCGTTTCTACAAACTGGATTCTTAAATCAAAGCTTATGTTTTAATAATCAAAACTTGTGAATATATAATCATAAGCTCTGAATAGTAAATCAGTGCCTATGATTTGAATTTTCAATGGGCATTTCGTGACTTTACGGACTATGCAAAGAAAGAATTTCGGCCGACCATTGCGACTTATGGCCAAGTATATTGAGCAGGAGATGCCTCGCTCAATAATGCAAAGTGACTTTTTTGGTTCTTCGTAAACTTAGGGGCATAAATTCTTCATAGTATCGTGTCATTCTGAGCATTAGCGAAGAATCTCGCAAAGTTTCTTGCAGTATAATTCTCTGTCCCTGTGCGAGATTCTTCACTTCGTTCAGAATGACACGACATGCAGATTTTTAGAGGAATGATGGGCTATAACTTGCCCCTAAATTTACGAGTTCCCCTTTTCTCTATATTCGCTCGTTGAGATTTGGCATTTCGCTCGCCTTGCAACTTTAATCTGCTCCGCAGCTTTTAATTAGGCTGCGGCCCGGAAAAACTCAAAACAAGTTTTGGTTTTTCGCTCGCCTTGCACTAATTTTAACGACTTGTCGTTGAAGATACACGGCGCCTCGGGATAAA
>JAZSPO010000129.1:0-1626 GCA_045537505.1 Candidatus Nanosyncoccus sp. | reverse complement strand
GTACGAGATTCATTTTATAGATCTCGACACGGGGTTCACACCCAGCATAGACTACCTGGGAGAGGTTCTGATCGGCTTCCGCCTTCATCACCTTCCCTTCGGCATTAATGAAGCAGTATGAATACACTGCAGGTGTCAATGTAGTGGCTTCCTCAGCCCGTATGGTGTATTCCTCAGGTGTAGTACTGCCGTCTTTGACATAATCAGTTAAAACTGAGGACGCCATTTCGACAGACTCCGTAACTGGAGTATCCAACCAGTATATAAGGGCCAGAAACATTAGAGGAATTGCCAGCAACACGGCAAAGCACCAAAGTGATCCTCCTGCGATCTTCTTTTTATCGAAGACCAGTCCGAGTACAAATGCTCCAACAAGAACCACAAGAAAAACGAGTGAAAGGATAAGAACGATAATTTTCATAACACACCTCACTTTCTAAAGGACTATATAACTACAGTTTCGGATAGCTACACTGTCTTAATTCTATCACACTTGTGCTATTTTGTCAATAGCCATAGCATTATCTCGAAGAAATATACGTGTAATATCAGTTCTCAACGAAGAAAGAAAGCTTACCAATCTTCTACAAGGGTAAACTCTCTTCCTGCAATCGAAATAATCGAATCATCTTTTGCCCCCAGAGAGGTCAGCTCAGCCCTAATTCCCATTTTTTTCATAATGTCACGCAAACGATTAACAGAGGCATAGTTCGCAAAATCTGTTCTCCTGGCGAACTTTTCAATTTTTTCACCCCGAACGACAAATTTTTCGTCTTCTTTCTCAACTGTCCAGGTATTTTTTACTACTTTTGGCGACAAAGCGATGACCGGTAAATCGTTGGAAGAGTCAATTACGTCTTTTGCTCCTATTGATTGATGTGTATTAGAAGAGATACTACTGTTCTCATCTGGGCTCTTCGCTTTTTCGCCTTCCCTCTTCGTTTCTACGGCTTCTTTTAAAGCACGCAATAATTCATCCAAACCTTGGTGTGCCGTAGAAGAAATAGCATAAACTTTTGCCTCCGAGTTCACTTTTAAGATAGAAGCAATCTGCATTTTTACTATTTCTTCGTCCAACCCCTCTATCTTCGTCAAAGCGACAATTTCTGGTTTTTTGCTTAAATCAGAGTATTTTTCCAGTTCAGATCGGATAATCGTATAAGATTTTCCGGCATCATCAGAGTAAGCATCAACAAGATGTAATAAAACAGCCGTTCTGTCAACATGACGCAGAAAATCATGACCAAGGCCTTTGCCTTCCGACGCACCCTCGATGAGACCTGGAATATCAGCTATTAGAATATCGAAATCATCGATCGTGGCGACCCCCAAATTCGGCGTAATCGTAGTGAAAGGATAGTCGGCAATTTCTGGCTTGGCATTAGAAACAACAGAGAGAAAAGTCGATTTTCCGGCATTGGGCAAACCCACCAGACCGACATCTGCCAAAAGCTTCAGCTCAATTTCTGCCTCAAATTCCTCGCCCGGCTCACCCACCTCTGCAATCTTTGGTGTTTGCCTGGTAGAACTCTTGAAATGTGCATTCCCAAAACCGCCATCGCCACCTTTTGCGATGATAGCTTCTTGCTTGTCACGGACTAAATCAGCGAGCAAAACACGCTCTGT
>JAZSPO010000028.1:0-2973 GCA_045537505.1 Candidatus Nanosyncoccus sp. | reverse complement strand
ACATGGCTACGATCCGACTTCCCTGAACGATATCGACGTGGATCACGAATATTTGCTGGTTTCATAGCAGGCTGAGCAGAGCGTCTAGCAATATTAATTTTTGTCGGTCTTTTCGGAGCTCTAGCAGGTGAAGTTTTCGTGACGGAAGGGCGAGCGGAGATATTGTAGGTATTTTGTACTGGGCGACGTGGCGCCAAAGCGGGACTGACCTGGGAAGAAGGACGAGTGCGTGGCGTGGTAGTTCGAATGATGCGCGGAGCATCTGGTACAGGTGTATTATTACCATCGAGACGGTAGATACCGTTTATTTTTTGGTCAGCTACAATTTTTCCGTTTTTGAGAGTGACGACACGCTTCTGTAGGTTGTTGACGATATTTTTATCATGTGTCGTTACGAGTAATGTCGTTCCGAAATCATTGATTCTTTGTAATAATTCGATGATTTCTTCCGTTGTCAGAACGTCAAGATTACCTGTCGGCTCATCTGCAATCAGGATTTTTGGCTGGCGAGCCACGGAACGTGCGATTGCGACACGTTGTTTTTCCCCACCAGATAACTCGCGTGGGAATTTCTTTTCTTTGCCAGATAATCCGACGAGATCAAGTACTTTTGGCACGGTTTTTTCAATTTCTCGATTACTCATACCAGCGATTTCCAATGCAAAAGCAACATTCTCGAAGGCTGTACGGCCTGGGAGAAGTTTATAATCCTGGAAGACGACACCAAGACGGCGACGATAATGCGGAATATAGCGTTTTTTGACATAATCAAGATCGATTCCGCCGACAATAATTTTACCAGAATCTGGTACCTCTTCTTTAGTAATCATTTTTATCAATGTGGATTTTCCTGCTCCGGACTGTCCGACGAGAAAGACGAACTCATTTGGCTCGATATGAAGCGACACATGATCAAGTGCAGGGTGTGCATCACCTCTGTATGTTTTTGTGACTTCATCTAGTAAAATCATATGAGATTATTTTATCATAAGCTAAATCACTGTGCAAGTGGTGAAAGGTGTTGAAAAGGCGTGCTATAATGAAAGTGACAAAGATGAATAGAAAGAATCAAGAAACGATAATGAACCCACGGTGTGGAATTGTTTTTGTTCCCCTTATTTTTGCCTTTTCATTTCTGGTCATTATCGGATATTATTGGATTTTCCGTGGCTACGCCGGTAACTTGGTATTGACAATCTCGCGCTATGTTGGTCTGGAAATTTGGACTTCTATTCTCTTTTTCATCTTCAATATTTTTATTATTATTTTGATGCTCAGGTTTTATCTTTTTTCTTGGAGAAATTATTCCAAATTTTGGCTGTTTTGCGCTTTGGTTCAGGCCCTTGGTTTCATTATTTTATCTATTTTCCCTCACCAGAGTTTTTTGAGTGGAGAAATTGGAGATATAGTGTCCGGGATTCATATTTTTATGGCAAGAATGATGTTTATGGCGATGTTTTTGATGGGAGCCGAGCAATTACGGCTAATTGTTTCGAAAAAAATGAAACCGCCGAAAATTTTGTTGGTTTTTCTTCTTTGTGGCGTTTTTTGTTTTTTCGGTTTCTCTTTCCAATGGAAATTCGTAGAAGATACTATTTTAGTATGGGAAAGTCTCTATATTTTCTTGTTTATGGGCTCTTTGGTCTTTTCTAGTAATCAAAAATAATAGGACTATTCAGTTTCAAGCTGCGAATCTAGAAAGGCATCGATGAAGCCATCTATTTTTCCGTCCAAAACTGCATCCACATCAGTCTCTTCGTATTTTGTGCGAGTGTCTTTGACTAATTTATATGGCTGCATGACATAATTTCTGATTTGCTGTCCCCAAGAGGCAGATTCTCCAGCTCTGAGTTTGTCGATACTTTCTGCCTGTTGTTCAATTTGCATCTGTGCGAGTTTACCACGCAAGATTTCCATAGCTTTTTCTTTGTTTTGGAGCTGTGAACGTTCATTCTGAATAGCGACGACCGTGTTGGTCGGAAGGTGTGTAATGCGAACGGCAGAGTTCGTCGTATTGACACTTTGTCCTCCATGTCCACCAGAATGAAAAACATCAATTCGCAGATCTTTTTCGTTAATTTTTATCTCGTCATTATTCGTTATAACTGGCAAAATTTCAACCAGAGAAAAAGAAGTTTGGCGAAGATTATCAGCGTTGAAAGGACTGAGCCGGACGAGGCGATGAGTGCCGTGCTCACTTTTTAGCGTTCCATACACATCTTGGCCAGAAACTTCATAAACGGCAGTTTTGATGCCCGCTTCTTCCCCATCAGTTTTTTCTAACAAAGATGCTTTATAATTTTTCTTCTCGAAAAATCGAAGATACATTCTTTCCAGCATCCCCGCCCAATCCATTGCTTCCGTGCCGCCCGCACCTGCAGTAATACGTAAAATAGCATTCTCATGGTCAAATGGTCCATTGAAACGCAACGATTTTTTCAGGTCAAGAAACTTTTTCTGCATAGCAGATAGCTGATTCGAAATTTCTTCTTCGAGATCTTTTTCGTTTAGATTCAACAATTCCGTAATATCCGAAATTTGAGTTCTCAGAATTTGCCAATCATCGACTGACTCACGAAGCCTGGCAAGCCTTTCATTTTTTTCACGAGCAACATCTGGATTTTTCCAAATTTCTGGATTCGCTACTTCGCTCTCCAGCTTCGCAAGTTCAGAAAGTTTTTGGTCAATGTTCATTTTTTGCCAAGCATCAGAAAAGTTAGTCTGTAATTGCTCTAGTTCTTTTTGCATAACGCAATTATAACATAAAAAAGTATACGACCAAATCCACTGATGTTACTAAAGAGAAAAGACTGAACAAACCTACTAGCATTACTCCAAGGAGACACTCAAGGCCGTTTGGCCAAGCTTATACTCCTTGGTAGCAATGCTAGTAGTTTTGTTCTAACACTACATCCACGCGATATTGTCCCGAATAGTAACATCGGTAAGAATTTGCTCTGACAATGTATTAAT
>JAZSPO010000048.1:0-7079 GCA_045537505.1 Candidatus Nanosyncoccus sp. | reverse complement strand
ATTTAATTCTAAGGGTAAATAAGCCGACGAAGGGAAAAATATATTTGGATGATATCAATATAAATGACTTTTCCAAGGAAGTTTATACTTCGAATGTGGCTGTCGCAAACCAGACGCCTTTCATTTTCAACACTAGTATTAGGAAGAACTTAAACTTCGTTGATACAAATATTAAAAACCAGATCAAAGCTTGTAAGACGGCAGAAATTCATGATTTCATAGAGACACTGCCGATGGGATATAATACTATTTTGCGAGAGAATGCTACAAATATATCGGGAGGACAAAAACAGATGATTTCTATCGCGAGGACGCTTTTGACGGATGCAGAGATTTTGCTCCTCGATGATGTCACGACTTCTCTCGATCCAGATACAGCAGAGCTTGTACCACGATTGATTAAGAATATTCGAAACACCCATACGATAGTTATGATTACGAAAAAGCCAGCCTTGATGAAACTTGCAGATAGGATAATAGTTTTGGATAAGGGGAGGATTTCTGATATTGGCACCCACGAAAAGCTGCTCGAAAGAAGCCGTCTCTATCGATCGCTCCAGATGATTCGTTCAAGCAATAATGGAGGGGCGATATGATCTACTATTACAAACTCCTTAGAAAATTCTTTTCGCTCAAAGCAACCGACAAGAGATTGATGAGAAACTTGTTCATCACGGCAATCCTGAGGACAGGTTCACATTTGTTAGTCCCTTGTGCGGCAGCAATGATAATTGATTACGCTACCGACGGCGATTTCACGATGGCATTTGTGAGCGTAGGACTATTTGCAATTACTGCGTTTGGCTACACCTTCTTCCACCACCTGAATTACGTGGCCTACTGGAGAAATGCTGTATATATACACGATGAGTTGCAGAGAAAAGTGTTCAACAAGGTCATTACAATGAACCAAGATTTCACGAAAGATATTTCCCACGCCCAGATTATCAACACAGCGTTCGAGGATGTCATTATGAACCAGAGAATTCCGGATTATTTCTTCGATCTAATTACGAACCTGATAGGAGTAATTTCGGATGCGGTCATCATGGTCTTCGTCGATCCTCTCATCGGTGGAGTTGCACTCGGAGCAACAACATTATCAATGGCCATATTCCTCTACCATATGAGAAGACGTGATTATTATACACTGCAGCAACGCGACGCCCAGGATAATATTTCTGGATTGTATAGCCAGATGATTGATGGGCACAAGGAAGTTCATACTTTTAATATGAAAGAAAACCTAAAAGGCATTTTGATGAACCACAAAAAAGCCTGGAAAAGGAGCTATTATCTCAAGCGACTACATAGTGATTTGGGACAGTCAGCTACTCCATTTATTATTGGGCTGAGTCGTGTTATAGCATATTTCATCGCCGCCGGTCTCATCCTGAAAGGAGAATACAATGTGGCGACGCTGGTGCTGGTGATTGGTTATTTTGAGAATATGCAAGATAGCTATAATGAGTCAACAGATGTAATTCTGGAGATGACGAGGAGTTCTGCAGCTATCGAAAGGATGCACAAGTTATTGAATTATAAACCGCCGAAGAAACTGACGTTTGGCGATGATGAGACGGATGACATAGCTGGAAAAGTCAAATTCGATAAAGTATTCTTCACATATGGCAGGAAATCACAAATGAAGGATGTTAGCTTTACTATTTATCCAAAATCTCTAACTGGCATAGTGGGGAAATCTGGATCTGGGAAATCGACGATTTTCCGATTGTTGTTACGCCTATACAAGCCGACAAGAGGAAGTATCTCGATCGATGATGTGAATATCAATGATTACTCCACGGATATTTACGCATCGAACGTCAGCATTGTGACACAGAAGCCATTCGTTTTTGATATGTCGATTCGTGAGAATCTAAACATGGTTGACACGGACGTAGAGCACCAGATAGCAGCTTGTAAAATGGCTGGAGTACATGATGCAATAATGAAACTAGAAAAAGGCTATGATACTGTTTTGGTTTCTGATGCGACGAATTTATCAGCAGGACAAAAACAGTTACTGGCCCTCGCACGAACATTATTGTCGAGAGCAGAGATTTTGCTTTTCGACGAGGTGACGTCATCCCTAGATGCCGATACAACCAAACAAGTAGTCAAAGTATTACAAAAACTGAAGAAGGATCATACGGTCCTGGTAATTACACACAAACCAGAAATTATGCGAAAGATGGACGATATACTTGTAATTGACCACGGTAAATTAGTCGGAAGAGGCACACACAAGAACTTACTACACAATAAATATTATAAACTTCTCCAAAAATAATTTATAATATAAGGTATGTTGGCAAAAAAATATCGTTTTCATTCGAGAGGGGGAGTGAGATATACTTATTCTCATGGGAAAACGATTCGCTCGCAAAAAATTTCTTTGATTTTTAACCAAAATGAGCGGGGTCGTACGAGATTTGCGACAGTAGTTTCGAAGAAAGTCGAGAGAAGTGCTGTGGGCCGAAACAGAATCCGAAGAAGGATGTATGAAGCCATTCGATTAGAGATGAATGAAAAATTCTCCCAAAGAGATTATATTTTCGTTGTCTACCAGAGAGATATTCTAGATATTGATTTCAAAGAGCTGCGAGCGACCATCCGTTCACTTTTGGAACAGAGTATGTTATAATTAATACATTATGTTTTGGCTAATTGATTTCATAGTTGTTCGACCAATTATCAATTTATTGTTTGTAATTTATAGTTTCATGGGTGATTTTGGTCTTACGATTATTATTTTCACTGTACTAGTGAAATTAGCAATGTGGCCGCTGGTGAAACGTCAGTTGCAACAAACGAAACTGATGAGGAAGATACAGCCTGAGCTTGCTCAAATTAAGAAGAATTGCAAAGGGAATCGCCAGATGGAATCTCTCCAGATGATGGACCTTTACAAAAGGAATAATATCAAGCCGTTTCGTACTTTTCTTACTACTCTGATCCAGCTACCAATTTTCCTCGCCTTGTTTATGGCGATTTCGGTCATGGTGAATCCGCGTCCATCGGCAGATACTTGTGGCTATACGAACGTATCGAACTGTGTTTATGAACCTGTTCGCTCGCTGAATAGAGTCGATGATATTATTCACAAGCAGGATGATTATTTCGAGAAAAAAGATAGCGGCGAAGAAGCGACTTACGATTTCCAGCCGAAGTTGTTCAATTTGATAGACCTATCTGTCCATCCAGCAGATATCTTTTCTGGGAAAATATCTATCAGCACGATAATAATCTTCCTCTTCGCTATAGGTGCTGCGTTATTGCAATATGTCGCCACGAGACAACAGTCTCCTTCCGGCAAAAGCAAGAAGTCCAAGTCTTTCAGGCAGCTAATGAAACAAGCTGCTAATAATGACGCTTCCAAGCAGCCTGACCAGTCCGACATAAATGAGCTTGCTACTCGTCAAATGTCTATAATGATGCCAATCATGATGTTCTTCATCATGTTCTATCTGCCAGGTGCTCTGGTCTTTTATTATGTTCTATCTAGTGGTGTTATGGTATTGCAACAGCGTCATGCGCTCAAACAGACTGAAGAAGAGATGGAAAAGTCTGCTGACAAAAGTATTCTAAAAGAGCTTCGTAATATCCAAGAAGCCAAAGTGGTGGAAAACAAAAAAACAGGAACAAAAATAACGAGAATCTCCGCGAAAGATACTAAAAAGAAAAGGAGAAAATAATTATGGACAAAGATGAATCAGTACGCTTCGCGACGAAGTATCTCGAGGATTTGTTAAGTTTTTTTGGAATTAATGTCGCAGTCGATTCTACTATGGATGACGAGGTCATACAGCTTTCTGTGCCTTCGACATCGATGAACTCCCTTCTAATCGGAAGGAATGCAGACAATTTGAGAGCATTACAGTATATCGTTTCACAAGCTCTGACTGCGAGAGGAGCAGAAGTCACACGTGTTAATGTTGATGTTGCTGATTACAAAAGACAACGTGCAGACAGGATAGCGGAAAAAGCAGAAGGCTGGATCAAGAAAGTTCGCGAAACTGGCGAGCCGATGCGGATTGATTTATCTCCTGCTGATCGACGTGTCGTACACAAGCTAGCAGAAGATTATTCTGACATCACGACGCACTCGGAAGGCGAAGGCAGAGAACGACAGCTAATTATTGAAAAGAAACTATAGTAGCAACCCACTATTATTACTTCTGGGACACGCTCAAGGCCACGTCGCTTCGCTCGTCGCGTCCCAAGGGGCGAGACGGCCAAGCTTATGGTCCCATAAGTAATAATAAGTGGATTACTACTGCTGATTTCCAACAATAATTACGATGTCGTAATTTTGGCTTACGCCGGCTGGGAGTTCTCCGGCAGATTTGACTGCTACACCGTACTTTTCTGCGATACTGTCTGCACTTTGTGGAGTATTGCCAGAAATATGATAGATGTAGTATGGTTCAGGATAATCACCAGCTGGCGCATCACTAATATCAACAGAAGTATACCCTTCTTTTTCTAGCTTCGACTTTTCCGTAGCTGCTGCACCATTAATGCCAGAGCCATTAAGGACTAGAATCGCTGCGCCTTCACGAACAGCAGGATCGGAAGAAGTCATTCTTAGTACATATTCCTTGATTTGGGAATAATCACTAGTTCCAGCAGTCGGAACGACATAAGAGATACCGTTCATTTCAGCTGTTGTAACGTAGATAATATCATGTTCGTAATCGATGAGAGGGATTTGTCGCATGTCATCGAGATTCAAATCCTTTGATATCAGGTAAAGTGTTTTTAACTCTTCAATAGAGAAGTTCATGCGTACATTATCGCCAACAGCATCAATTAAACCAAGCACAGCTCCTAAATCAAGCCCTTCTTGGACAATTTTCTGTTGAATAGCGCTGAGAATTTTTTGTTGGCTATTTCCACGAGTAAAATCGCCCATTGTTGTTCCATGTCGTGCGCGAGCTAAACCGAGAGCACGTTCTCCATTCAGAGTAACCGGCTCGCCTGCTTTGATGAAAGTTTGTGTCCAATCATCCTCAATGTCCTCATCAAGGGTAACAGTAATTCCACCAATACTATCTACTACTTGAATCAAAGCGAACCAGTCAAGATGGATATAATACTGCGTCTCAAGACCTAGGATATCCTCAATTGTATTAGATAAAGCTTTTGCTCCACTCTCTTCATCATCCCCAGATAGATTTGCACAATAATATACCTCGTTTATTTTGCCAGTCGAAGTACAGGTTCTTCCAACATAAAGATCGCGTGGCAAGCTAATCATCGCAATATCATCATTGTCTTGATCAATGGATAGTACCATGATGGAATCTGTCAGCTGGGCACCATCATGTTCTCCATATCCCTCACTGCCTTGCATATCATATCCAGAAGTTCCATAAATCAGAACATTGGTACGGCCACGAGAATCGGCTTTCAGGCGAACATTGCTTCCCATCGCACCGATGGCCTCGAAAATATTCGATCTGCCACCAGTCAGTTTGGCGATAATGTCATTTCCCCAGACCAGAATAGCACCAGTACCGAGGGCAATTAGAACGAACAAAATGATAAGAACATTTCTGACCGTATGCTTTTTCTTTTTCTTCTTGCCGATTTTTTTGCGAGGCGTATCGTGCGATGTATCACGATGCTTCAGGCTGTAATCCGGCTTCAGTTCCTTGGATGATAAATCAAAATTCATAGTCGATACTGGGCTGAGGAAATCTTCGTTTGCCTTGAGTTTGGACTTCTCTTTTTCAATATTGTCTTTCGATAGCTTAATTTGTCTCGGAGGACGATGATTGACTTTTATAGAAGTAGCACCAAGAGTATTAACTCCAGTTTTCCTTTCCACCACTCTATTATTTTCTTTAATCATTTATCATTCTATTATAGCATGAGCAGGACGAAAATTGAATTTTTTGTTATAATATAAGCAGTAGGAAAAAGCCATGGGAATAAAACTGACGAAAAAACAATCTCTAGTTTATAATTACATTTCTGAATTTATCAAAACTCATGGGATCTCGCCTTCTTACAGAGATATTTGTGCGGGACTGGGGTTGTCTTCTGTGTCTGCTGTAGCTGAGCATGTCGATAATCTCGTACGGATTGGAGCCCTGCGTAAGTCTCCTGGGGAAGCTCGTTCTCTGGAAGTGGTGGATTTTTCTTATCCAGAGACAGTGAGTCTTTTTCGAAAACATATGGAGATAGCTTCAGAAGAAGAGATTGAGATTCTACGAAAAGCAGCGAAAATACTAGAGATAAATATCGAGGAAGGAGCATAGAATGAAAAAACTGTCCATTGTTGTCCCTGTATATAATGAAGAAGAAGGAATAAAGGACTTCCTAGAAAAGAAATTATTTGTCGCTCTAGAAAAAATCGATAATTATGAAATGGAAATTATTTTTGTTGATGATGGATCGACGGACAAGACATTATCTGTACTCCAGTCTTTCGCAGAAAAAAACAAGAATATCCATGTGATTGCTTTCTCGAGGAACTTTGGCAAGGAAGCTGCACTCTCGGCTGGACTTTTTTATGCGAAAGGAGATGCAGTTTTGACGATTGATGCAGATGGACAGCAGCCGCCAGACATTATTCCGCAATTCATCGAAAAATGGGAAAAAGGTGCGGATGTTGTCACTGGTGTAAGAGACCATTATACAAAACATGGTGTCGTCCAAAAAACTGGTAGCAAGATTTTTTACTGGCTGCTTCGAAAAATGGGCAACAAGCATACAGTTCCAGGGAGTACAGATTTTCGCCTGATCGACAGAGAAGTAATAGATGTGTTTAATCAGCTTCCGGAGCATAATCGTATTACGAGGGGACTGATTGATTGGTTGGGATTCCGCCAAGAATATATAAAATATGTCTATGGCGTGCGAATGGCAGGGAAGCCATCGTATAATATGAAGAAATTGTTTAAGCTGGCGATCGATAGTTTTATTTCTATGTCCACGACACCTTTGCTGGTTTTGGGATATTTCGGTTTAATTATTACCATTCTTTCTGGACTGCTGGGACTCTTTGTTATTATTCAGCAATATATACTCGGAGATCCGCTTGGACTGTATTGGAATGGTGCCGTACA
>JAZSPO010000007.1:0-8937 GCA_045537505.1 Candidatus Nanosyncoccus sp. | reverse complement strand
ATGGAATACGAGGAACTTTCTCCCCCTTTGGAATATAATCTTTCACAGGCATAGATTTTAGAACTATCTTTTTCCCAGCAAATTCCGTAATCAGCTTAAGATAAAGAGGCTCAATTTCTTTTCGAACAATTTCGCCATCATCTACAAAAGCCATCTCCATATCGAGCTGATAAAAATCGCCATACAGTCTATCTGCACGTGGATCTTCATCACGGAAACAAGGTGCAATTTGGTAATATCTTGGCACACCACCGACCATCAAAAGTTGCTTAAACTGCTGAGGCGCCTGTGGCAAAGCGTAAAATTTTCCCGGATGAAGACGGGATGGAACCAAAAAATCTCTCGCACCTTCTGGCGATGAATTCGCCAAAATTGGTGTCGTTATTTCTGTAAAATCATGTTCATCCATATAGTTACGAATAAACTTGTAGTATTCTGAACGACGCTTCAATGTTTCCTGCATAGATGGACGACGCAAGTCAAGATAACGATATTTCAGACGCATATCTTCCGATGACTCATCACCATCATCATGAGTATTAACTGGCAAAGGATCTGAACGATTTAGCAGCTCCATTTTTTCTACGACTAATTCAATATCTCCAGTTTCAATGTTAGGATTCTTCAGCTCCGGAGCACGCTCCCTCATTTTTCCTTCTGCTCGAATCACGAATTCATCACGCAAAGATTCTGCCAAAGCGAAAGCATCCTTCGTTTCCGGAGTAATTACAAGCTGGACAATACCAGTATGGTCACGCAAATCAATGAAAATTAAGCCACCATGATCACGACGAGAATTAACCCATCCAGCGACTTCAACTTCTTTTCCTAAAATTTTTTTTAACTCTAGTGCCAATTTTCTCATAACTAGTATATTATACCATATTTCTCTTAAGCACAGCAGAAATGCTGTTATCTTCATGGAATTCGTCATGAGGAATATAGCCTAACAAATATGCAACTAGCATGTTATATGTTAACAATCCTACCAGTTGACCTGCATAGTCAATCACAATGAAAAAGAAACAATTGGTCCTCAAGAATGCTGCTAGCGCCTGTTCCAAAGTATAATCGACTCGTAAATAATAAATTCTTTTACTCAAATATTTTGTTGCACGGTCTGTATTTTTTATTTCCAAACTGTTTAGTTGTTCAGTACTTATTACGCCAATTACTTGCCTGCCATCAGAGGATAATACTGGAAAATGGGATGACCCAGATTTGTATAATTTGTCCAACATTAATGGCCCTAAAAAATCGTGTTCATAAACAAACGTAATTTCAGATCTAGGCGTCATGATATCAGAAACATGGCGCTCGGAAAAAGCCATACTCGCAGCAATTCTTGCACGATCTTTTCCAGAAAGAACAGACTTCGGTGCACGTTTCATGACACCAATAAAATCTTCCAGAGTCTTTGGCGTATACGGAGGAGGTGTTTCTGGCTCCTTGACTTCACGATATTTCTCTAGCTTTGGATCCACCCACTTTGTAAATTTTTTCCCTAAATTACTCATGGTCTTTATCCAAATTGTATGCTATGATTGTAGCATATTAAAGAGTATTTCGCAATTAAGGAGGAGCATGGACAGAAAAGGCAAAAATGTTGGTGCAATCATCATTGCTGTAGTAGCATCTGTTTTAATCATTGGACTGATTGTTGCAAAAGTTATAGAGAAAAAAGCAACAGAAGTAAACGTTTCAAAATATGATATTAATACAATCATAGCTGGAAATAATGATAATGGACATATCGGAGACCACGTAGATGGTGATCCGAATGCTCCAATCTTGATTTTTGAATATGCGGATTATCAATGTTCCGGTTGTGCGACTGCTTGGCCACGCATGCAAAAAATCATAGAAGAATACGAGGGAAAAGTTGCTATTGTATATCGTAGTTTTCTTCTTAGTTACCATCAAAACGGAACAGCAGCTGCAAGCGCAGCTGAAGCGGCTGGTTTACAAGGATATTGGTTTGATTACGCAACAAGATTATTTGCAAATCAGTCGATCTGGGCAAATGCCTCTGGCGAAGAAAGAACAGAAGTCTTTTCCGATATGTTCCGTACTGTTACAAACGGAACAGGTGATGAGAAAAAATTCATCAGCGACATGAGCAGCACAGATGTTAAAGCAAAAATTAATTTTGACGTCACTATTGCAAAGAGTCTCGACATTCCAGGCACTCCAAGTTTCTTCCTTGATGGCGAAAGAATAGATTTTTCTAGTACCAAAACTGAGGAAGAATTCCTAAATCTAATGCGTGAAAAAATCAATGCAAAACTAGCAAGCCAATAGACCTAGCTGATTGAATTATTACACAATAACGGTTATACTTATATTAATGTGGGCAATATAAATTTAATCAAGATTAGTCGCGACTTTTTCAAGATTACTGATGAAAAAATTAGTAATATTGTTTGGTACTTTTTGTTGCACATTTTTCTCGATGGCACAATTCTTCTACCGCCGATAGCGACAGCAAAAATCATCGGCATAGTGACGAGTGGCGGCTCCATGTCAGACGTCTTATTCTGGGCCATGATGTTCTTGGTTTTTTATCTTATCTATTTCATTGCACGAATTATAGTCTGGAGAATGTATGAACACATGGCAAAAATTTATCATCTTCTCCTCCAAAGAAAAATTCTCGAACGGATCACGAACAACGAAGGTATTTTGGAAAAAATGCCTAGTGGGAAACTAATCGCGACTTTCACAGACGACATTCGATGGGTAGTGGATGTCCCAGACTGTATGTGTATGTCAGTTTCCAAAGTCATAAAAATTATAGCTATTTTTATCATTTTCGCCTGCAACAACATCATTGTTGCATTAATTGCACTTTTCATCGAGGCAATTTATTTAGCACTAATGTTCAAAAACACCAAAGGATTCGCTCGCCATTTCGATGGATCGCGCAAATACGAAGACCATATTGTCGGGATCGCCTCGCAGACAATTGATGGAGCACATCAAATTCAAACTCTAGGACTATTGCCAAGTGTTCTAAAAGAATTCAACCAATTTGGCAAAAGATGGGAAAACCATTACGTAAAAAGACGCAGATATCGCGAAAAACTATATGTGATCGACGCGTGGGTATCATATATCGGCAAGATTATCCTCTATGCTTTCATGGCATATCTCGTATTAAACGGACAACTCAAAATCGAAATAATGGTTCTTTTAATTTCCTATTTCGAGGACGTAATAAAAGGAACAGAAGAACTGCGTGATGCTGTATTGCCACTATCGAGTTATGGTGTGCAGCTTGAGCGAATAGAAAAAATACTATCATATTCAAAAGACAAAGAGATACTATCGGGCGAATTAGATAATGACTATATCAATGGGCGAGTAGAGTTCAAAAATGTTACACTGACGAGAAAGCAACAAAAAATCTTGAATAATATCAGCTTCAAAGCGTTACCAAACCAAATTACAGCTATTACTGGTCCGAAAGGTGCTGGAAAAACTTCTATCGCGGATTTGCTGTTACGAACAAAAAAGGCTAGCCGTGGAACAATTTTAATTGATAACGAGAGTATCTATGATTACAACAAGAAGGTCTATAATTCCAATGTCACAGGAATCTTTAGCAAACCATTCATCATGAATATGAGCATTTACAATAATCTGGCTTTGACCGAAAAAAATAGAAAAAAACAAGAAGAAATATGCAAGAGAATTGGACTAGATGAAATCATTAAAAAACTGCCGTACGGATACAATACTATTATCTCCCAAAAAGATTCTGTTCTAACTGAGGGAGAAAAACATCTTGTATCCATTGCTAGAGCACTTCTGACCAATGCAGAGATACTAATTTTCGATGAAGTATCAAACAGTGGAGTACAAGCCGTACCGAATTTAAAAGATATCATCAAAGATTTAAGACGCGATCACACAGTTATTGTCATTTCGAACGAAGATGAATTAGTAAAAATCGCTGATAAGGTTATTGAACTTAATTCTGGAAAAATAGTGAACTAATCTGCTTATGCTTGCTTAAAAAATACAACTTTGGTAGTATAATTATTGTCGCTTTTCCAAATACAGTTTAATCGGTGGGACGGTCGTAAGCGATAAAACTAAACAGGAGTACGAATAGTACAATATGCGTATCGGACTCAAGCGAGCGAATAGTAATAACTATTCTCGCAAGAAGCCGCAAAATTCTCCCGCCTCTTGGCAAGAGTTCATCGAAACGAAAATCATTTTATAAGTTTCGTTGGTAAAATGCGCAAAGACCTCTGACTAGGTGCCAGAGGTCTTTTTCGTTTACCCTTAGATTTTAGTTCTAATCATCTTTATTGAATCAGCATAGCTACAAGAACAATTATTGCGATAGTTATTCGATAATATCCGAACACCTGCAAGGAATTCGATTTTTTCAGATAATTAATTACGAAATAAATCGCAATCAAACCAGATACAAATGCTACCAGATTCGAGAGAATAAGTAATCCAGCATTCTCTACTAAATAAGCTCTACTGCTCGAAGAAAGCAATGTTTTGCCACAAACAGCAAGCATCAACGGAATGGACACAATGAAAGAATAGTCAGCAGATGATTTGCTATTCAAGCCCATTAATCTACCAGCGACAATAGTCGATCCAGATCGAGAAACACCCGGAATTAATGCAAAAACTTGTGCGAGGCCAATTCCAAGTGCACGGGACTTCGACAAATGAGTTTCGTCTTTCAGTTCAGATTTCTTGGGCAATTTATCGACAAAAATCATCAATAATCCAACGATCCCCATTGCAACACCAATAGTATAAAGCGAGGAAAAGAATGAATTCTCTTCTATGAATTTCGATAGTAACAAACCTGCCAATCCTGCCGGTATACAAGTTATGATGACATTGATAGCAAACTTAAAGTTTTTCTTCACAAATATTTCTTTTAGAATCTTGATAATTCGCTTTCGATAAAAGATAATCAGTGCCAGTAGAGTACCGAAATTAATTAATTCCAAAAAATAATGAAAGTCCTCTGGGCGTTCACCAATTAGTTGCTGGACGATTTCCAAATGACCAGAACTCGACACTGGTATAAATTCTGTAATCCCCTGTACGAGGCCTAAAATAATTGCAATAAAAACTGTCATAAAAACATTATAACAAAAATCTGTTATAATATAGAAAAGATTTTATTATTTTAAACGAAAACCATAGATTGGAGTTATATGTCAGGACATAGTAAATGGGCCACCACCAAAAGACAGAAAGCTGTCGTCGATGCCAAACGTGGTGCATTATTTACAAAAATTGGAAACCAAATTGCAATTGCAGCTAGGAGTGGTACAGATCCAGCGATGAACCCTTCCCTTGCTATGGTTCTAGAAAAAGCACGTCTTGCGAATATGCCAAAAGCGAATATCGAACGTGCTATTGCCAGAGTCGCTGACAAAACTTCGGCAGCCTTGGTCGAAGAAACCTATGAGGCGTATGGCCCTGGCGGCATTGGTATCGTCATAGAAGTCGCGACCGACAACAAAAACCGCACTATGCCAGAAGTGAGAAATACACTACAAAAAAATGGTGGTAGGATGGCCGATCCTGGTTCTGTCATGTTCCAATTCGAAAGGAAAGGTGCCATTTTCATTACGGACAAAGGAGACGATCCAATGATGATTGCTCTGGACGCCGGTGCAGAAGATGTTGTAGAAGAAGACGACGGCACAGAAATTACCACAAGTCCAAGTGATTTGATGAAAATTCGTCAAGCCCTCGTTGATGCGAATATGAATGTAACAAGTGCAGAACTAAAATATGTCCCAACTTCGACCATCGAATTGGATGGTGAGGATTTGGAAAAAGCAGAAAAACTATTAGACGCGATTGACGATCTAGATGACGTCACTGCTGTTCATACAAACCTAGGATAATCCTATCTACTACTATTTCTTTTGGCACGAACAACTAGATAGATAATGAGACTCAGTGCAAAAGCTCCGAGCAGCGAAGTAGCAATAATCATACTAACGTTGAATGAATCTGGCGAAATGGAAATAATACCGAGCAAATCTGCCGAAGTCGATTTGTCAGATGTGGATTCAGATATTACACCTAGTGGCTTAGTATACTCGCCGGACTCATCCGTAGGGTCCTGCAAAGCAGAGGAAGGATCTTCGAAAGCAATTTTTTCTGCAGCCATTCTCGTCTCGTCTGGCTTGTGGAAAGCAATATTCGTGGAGCTACTAGAGAGTTTCTGAGTTCCATCAACTTTTTCTACGATGAAGGAGACTTTCTCACTGACCAACGCATCCTCAGTCAAATCAACCATAAATCGGAAATACGCATTATCCGTGGCGTCTCCTTTTTTGCCAAGATACACCATGTTGGACAACTTGAAACTATCGCTTTTGTTCCCTGGTTCGGAAACCTCGACTTTCGTCCACGAGATAGAATTATCCTTCGTATATGTGTATTCCAAAAGACCATTCACCAGCGACATAAAACCCTTTTTGTCGCCATCTTCCATATAAGAGGAGAGGTGTGTAATCTCCACTGGCATATCTCCATTGTTTTGTACGGAAACAAGATACTGGACCTTCGTGCCATCAACCACTCTATACGAGATATTATTCTGTATCGTGGATTCTTCCTCTAACTCTGCCCAGCTAGAAGGAATATTATTGATACTAGATACAATCTTTTCCTCTACGACGGAAGAGATATTGCCAATCGCAAAAATCGTAAAGCCGACAAAACCCAAGAAGAGGGCAAGTACAAAAGCCGATAAAATATTTGTAGATTTTGTGTTTTTTCTAGAGTGGGATTTCTTATTGCTCATACTTATATTCTAGAACTATTTTTTCTTTTTAGCAATAGAGTTATTAATTTTATAATCATCAGCCATATCTTGGATAATTTTCTTTTTCACTTTACGCTCGCTACTTGTCTTGTATTCTTTTTTTAATAGATGCATAATCGTATCTTGTTGCCAATATATCACCATGATTAATAATACTGCAAGAAATGAAGCAACGGCGACAAGAGTATAATTTCCACTTTCTAGACCCATTCCAATATAATTATTTCCTACGATCGCTGGTAAACGTCCGATTGCAAAAATGACAATCAGTTTCTTTATTGGTACATCCGTAAGTCCTGCCAAATAACAGACTGCATCGTCTGGCAAACCTGGAATTAAAAAGATGAGAAAGAGAATCCTGGACGCTCTCTTGTTGTTCAGAACGAAATCAAATTTTTTGAGTGCCTTTTTGTCAGCAATTTTCTCGACTAGACCCCTTCCATAACGACGGGAAATCCAAAAGACAAGAGTCGCACCAATGGTCGAACCAATCAGTGTCCAAAGTACCCCCCACCAGCCGAAAAGAAAGCCACCAATTCCACCAACCAGATTCCCTGGGATCGGTGCAATAATAGTCTGGAGAATTTGTAGGCCCATATAGGCGATTGGGGCAAACGGACCCAGCTTCTGGACGACCAAAATCAGTTGTTCGCGATTAGAAAAGAGAGATGTGAGTGGACCAGTAGCAGAAATATCCCATATCACATAACCTATAATTGCCAACAGAATAATGGCAAAAGTGAGATATTTTACTTTGTCTTTTTTTGTCAATCTGCCCACAATTCCCTCCTAGTACATGAACATCGATTTTTATTTTGCGTATTCAACTGCTCTCGTCTCGCGTATCACGTTAACCTTAATTATACCTGGATACGACATCGTTGCTTCAATCTTATTTGCTATATCACGGGCTAATTTCAAAGCTGTCAAATCGTCAATTTGCTTTGGCTCGACTATCACGCGGACTTCACGTCCTGCAGAAATAGCGTATGCCTTGTCGATTCCTGGGAAGCTAGTAGCAATATTTTCTAGGTCACGCATACGCTCTGCAAAGTTTTCTGCAGAGATATTTCTCGCACCAGGGCGAGCAGCAGAAATAGCGTCACATATTTTTACGATGATTGCTTCTGGAGTAGTCGGTTCAATATCGTCATGATGAGCTGCAATAGCGTGGACGATTTCGTCGGAAAGACCATACTTTTTCGCTAATTCTGCACCGATATCAGCATGTTTTCCTTCGATCTTGTGCGTCACAGCTTTTCCGACATCATGGAAAAGAGTAGCGGTTTTCGCTATTCTTTTATCAGCACCAATTTCTTCTGCTATCATTCCAGCCATATGAGCCATTTCGACCGAATGTAGGAGCACATTCTGTCCATAACTCGTTCGGAATTTTAGTTCTCCTAGAAGATGAATCAGCTCACGAGGAATCCCAACCAAACCGACTTCACGCACAGCATCTTCGCCTGCTCGTACGACTTCTTTCTCAATCTCTTTCTCGCCTTTCGCGACTGCTTCCTCGATAGAAGAAGGATTAATTCTTCCATCTTTCATTAATCTTTCCAGAGCATATCGTGCTACCTGTCTTCTAATTGGATCGAAGCTGGACAAAACAACCATTCCAGGAGTATCGTCAACCATAATATCTACGCCGGTTGCTCGTTGCAGGGCCTGGATATTACGACCTTCTTTTCCGATAATACGACCCTTCATCTCATCATCTGGGAGCTTCAAAGCCGTAATCGTCCTATCTGCTGTCACTTCCGAAGACATCCGCTCCATAGCTGTCAGTAGGATAGACTGTGCTGTTTCATCAATATCATGTTTGATTTCTTTTTGTTCTTTCGAGACAAGTGCGACCAAATCATTTTTTATATCATTTTGGGTCATCTTCATTAATTTTTCTTTGGCTTCATCCTTCGAAAGACCTGCGATTTTTTCCAATTTCTCGTGTTGTTTATCACGAATCTCTCGTATTTCGCCTTTCAGGCCCTCGATTTCCTTCTCTTGTTTCGCAAGACGCTCGGTCTTCTTTTCGATCTGGTCCAACTTACCATCGAGAGTAGTCTCACGCTCAGCCAGACGATTCTCTGTACGCTTCCATTCCT
>JAZSPO010000058.1:0-5612 GCA_045537505.1 Candidatus Nanosyncoccus sp. | reverse complement strand
AGCAATGCAATAATGAGACCTATAACTCCATACATAATTGTATTCTTGCCCTTCGTAGCCTTCCCAGGATCTCCAGCCGAAGTCGTATACTGTACGCCGCCAATGATAATCATGATGACCGTTACTATACCAAGCACGCTAAGAGCCACATTGATAATAGTTTGTACTGTTTTCATCAAACCACTGCCTTCCTCTTCTTTTTCAAGATTACACATCGTCGGATTCGCTACTGCCTGTCCTGCACGAATTGTACCAGTCGGACAAGTATAGTTAGCTGCTAATGCTGGTTTGACCAAAGCCAGACCGAAAACACCAGCGACTATTGCCACAATAGCACCCAGCTTAAACGTCTTCATTTTGCTCATAGTTCTCCTTAATTGATTTGTACTTATATCTAATATACCATAAAAACTAACAAAAAAATATCCCCTCTAGCAGGGGATATTTTCTAGTCTAAACTTATTGGTTGAAGACGTTCGTCAAGATGAAGTTGACAATTGCGAAAGCAAGCAATGCAATGACAAGACCAACAACACCATAAAGAATCGTATTCTTTGCCTTTGTGACCTTTGCTGTATCACCAGAAGATGTAGTGTATTGAACACCACCCATGATAATCATAACAACTGCTACAAAACCAATCACACCAAGAGCAACATTGATAATAAGCTGTAAGATGGTCATAAGATCACGGCTATCGCCAGTCGCTTTCCGTTGTGCATCAGTACCTGTATATTTAGAAGCAGGAGATTCGGCATTTGCCATAGGCACAATTAGAGCGGAAGCTCCGAGAGTAGTAACAGCTGCTAAGCCCATTACTGTCATTTTTAGTTTGTTTACAATCTTCATAGAAGTTTTTCCTTAGATTATTTTTAATTATTATATCACTGACCAATATCATCTGCAAGAGTATTTTAGAACTTAATTAAGAAATAGCGTTCAGGATGAAGTTGACAATTGCGAAAGCGAGCCCAGCAATAATTAGCCCAATCACAGCATAGAGAATCATATTCTTCGCCTGTTGGACCTGGCCAGGATCTCCTTTTGCAGTAATGAATCTTTGCCCAGCGACTATAATGATGATTATACAGACGATCGCGAGGACAGCAATCACACCATTTAGAATATTCGTCACTACGCTCGGAGCAGTCTTTTTCTCTTTGCAACCAAGTGCTGCTTTTTGATCTTCTGTGAATTTACTGTTGCTGCATGCCTGTTCCGTAATTTCATTTTCAGCAGAAACCGGAGCACTGAGTACACCCAAGAGGGTAAAGCATATGACCAAAACTACCGTCACGATTTTTTGGAAAGCTGTTTTATTCGCGAAAATTTTCATCCGTCCTCCTGTTCCGTTACTCTCCTGCCGCTGCCCCTGCGATTAATCCAGAAACGAACACCGTAATAGCCGAGGCGAGGAAAACTACCAGAAGGCCAATAATCGCATAAGCAATAATTTGGCTAGCTTGTTTCGTCTTGCCCGAATCTCCCTGGGATGTCTGGTACTTAATCGCTCCGTAGATAATCACTCCCACTGCGACTAAACCTGCTGCGCCTAGTATCCAGAGAATAACATTACGAGCATCTTCCGCTTTCCAGCCACCTTGATTTGGAAGATTATTTAGAGCATCAATATTCGCTGCAAATATCTTTAGTAAATCTGACATCTAGGATCCTTTTATTAAAACTGCTGAAATTGTATTCATAATCACACTCGCGAGAATCGTTATTATCAAACCTATGATAGCGGCAATAAGCGTCTTTTTGCCTTTTTCGGCTCGATCGACCATCCCTCTAGAAAACATATACAAATATCCACCCCAAGCAACCATGACTACTGCAATATATCCAACAATAACAGAGATATCATACAAGATGTTGAGGACAATTGTCCAAATATACGTCGCGAGACCACTGCTATCACCAGCAGACGCAAAAGATGATGGGTCTTTCATATTGCAGCTGCCATCAGTCAGTCCAGCCCACCAAGGTTTCAGAGAAAAGAAAGCAGTGCCATTAGGATCACAGCTGGCTGCAGAGGCTATTGGAGCCGGAGCTGCCAGGAAAAAGCTAAATAACATCAGGAATGCAACGAAAAGATTAGAAATTTTTTTCCTCATACTTCAATAATACCATATTTTCGCAATGAAAAAAGAAAAAACATACCCTAAAAATATGATTTTACTATTGACTATAACGCTTATGTGTGCTATAATAAGAACCATAAAGTGCTTTTATAGCCGGTTTTTTATTATGAGTGTGAAAAAATCTCTGAAAAAACACCTAGGAAAACCTTTCTGCAGGTTAATTTTTGGTGTATTTTTGGCCCTTTTTTCCACTTTTAGTCTTTCTATCACACCATCATTTTCTCAAACTGTCTATGCAGAGCCAGCTACCCCTGAAACAACAGAGAATGCCGAGGATACAGGAAATACAGAAAACGCTGAAGAAACAGATACTACGGAGACAGAAACCCCAGCTGGAAGCGAGGGAGATACCTGTTACGATCAGGTTGGAGCGATTGGTTGGTTGGTCTGTCCGACAGCAGGCGTCTTAGGGAAAGCGATCGATGCCGTCTATACTCAGCTCGAAAAATTATTGGTGGTCAACCCAATCGTCTCTGATGAAAGCTCACCTATTTACCAGGTCTGGCAAATAATGCGAGACATTACAAACATCGTTTTCGTCATCTTCCTTCTAATTATCGTTTACTCTCAAATTACTGGTCTAGGCGTCTCAAATTATGGCATAAAAAGTGCTCTGCCAAAATTAGTGATTGCGGCAATTTTGGTCAACCTTTCTTATCTTATCTGTGCCATTTCTGTAGACCTGAGTAACATTATCGGCTCGAACCTCAAAGAAATATTTACGAGTATAGAGGAATCAGCTACCATTGCTGGGGGGCTAGGAGATGCCGCTAAAATTACCTGGACCGATCTCACTGCCGCTTTAATCGGTGGTGGTACCGTCGCCGGCCTAGCGATTGGGGCTGCTGGTGGTCTCGGTGCCTTCCTCTGGCCTCTCATGATGGCACTAATCGGTGGTATCGTATCTGTTCTGGTCGGTCTAATTACGGTCGGCATGCGTCAGGCGTTAATTGCTGTTCTGATCATGGTCGCACCTCTAGCTTTTGTCGCCTATCTTCTACCAAATACAGAATCCTGGTTCAAAAAGTGGAAAGACATCTTTGTCTCCATGCTCATCTTCTATCCGATGTTTAGCCTCTTATTTGGAGCTGCTCAGCTCGCTGGATGGGCCATTATCGCAAATTCTCTCAGTGCCAACAACTCTTTCGGAGTCGTCATCGGTATGGCTGTACAAGTCATGCCATTACTGCTCACAGTGTCTCTTCTCAAAATGTCCAACACTATTCTCGGCAATATTTCTAACAAGCTCAATGATATCGCCCACAAACCACTCGCCCCACTCCAGAATTACAGTGCTGCTAGAGCAGAGTTGGCGAGAAATAAACATATCGCGAATTCATCCCTGCCTTCTGCTGGACTCAGACGTTATCTCGATGGACGTCATCGCCAGCTTGAACTAGACAATGAGAATGCGATGAAAGTCAGAAAAGGTCTCGCTGAGGTATATGCCCAGAGGAGAATTGCTGGTGGAGTTTATGAGCCTGCAGATGGGGCAAAACAGAATAAACTCCGTGCTAATAGCTCAACTCGCCTCGCAAAAGGTGCGATGAATGCCAGCCTTGCTGCAGAATATTCCACGAAGGATACTACTCACTTACTTGATCAGTATGGTAGCTTCTACAATAGTACGAAGGTGGACAAAGCTCTCGACAAGACGGCTGGTGGCAATTATCTCGAGCTGTATCGCTCAATGCTCGCTGAAGAAAATGATGCCTTCGCTGACCAAGACTGGGTCATGGGTCAATATGACAAATTCCGTAGAGAATACGAGCCAAGTAACCATAGCAATAGCGTGAAAGCAAAACAAAGTGCCTACAACTACAAGCATTATATTGTTGGTGCTGCTGGTGCCTTTGGAGAAAGTGGTAGTACTATGGTGCTCGGCCAAACTATTGCGAAATCTGCCAAGCACGAAGCGATGCGTAAATCGTATGTCAATTATGCTTTCAGTAAGTATGGCTACAACAAACGTGATGCTCGAAACATGGCAATCGGTTATTACAACAATGATGATGGTTTTGCTTCAAATCCAGATGGTAGCGATTACTATTATGAGTGGGATGATTCTGAGGGTAACCACCATCGCGTCAAAGAGCGTAGCCCAGGCGAATTCCTCAAGTATCATCCAGAGTGGCTCAAGCCAATTGCATACGACAAATACGACCTGACAGAGGATGGTAAAAAACGCTTCTATTATGAAGCACGCGACCAGAAAGGCCAATTCATCGGCAAAGTTTACAAAGACGATACCCCTGCTATGAAAGAAATTTTGTCGAACTGGGATATGCCAATTAATGATCCGATCAATGGTCTTTATGGTATTTTGACTGGTGTTTATGAAGGAGATTACTCCAAATATGGTCTCGATGGGGTCGGCTTGGCAGGTCTAAGTACCACTTTGCAGAGAGCGACTCTGGCGGCAAAGTTCAAAGAGAAAGCTTCTTTCGCTGGACCAATGTACGCAAACTCGATCGGCCAACGATACATTAAAGATTTTATCCACCTCAATATTGCTCGTCTCGATAATTTGATTAAAGTTGCGAAACCAAGTGGATTCAACACGCAAGATGCAGCAGAGCTTCAGCAGCTCAAACTGTTAATGAACCCAGAAAACTGGGATTGGATGCTGTTCGATACTGATTCGCTGCGTAGTTTCAAGAACGTCAATGGTAAGCCACTCAAGGTGATTCGTAACGAGATTGATCCAGCTACTGGCGAAACCCATGAGGTTCGAGTTGCACCAGAAGACGCTACACCAGAAGAGCTTCGTGATGCCGTTATCAAGAAATTCCTCCTCCCAGCTGCTCCAAAATTCGCGACTATGATGTCTCGTATTACAAATGGCATTATTGACAATCAGAAACCAGGTGCTGCCGAAAACTGGAGTGGATTGGTCGATGCACTAGAAATGTGGAATGATCCAAAATGGAAGAAGAAATATCCATTGCTGAATGATCCATTCGCAAAACAGGCGACAGATACCATCTTCCGTGCACGACAAATTAGTCGCAGAATTCGTCCGACAGAGGGAAATAGACCTTCTCCAGCATTACGAGAGAGAATGTACAAGTCCCAGCAGCGTGCTAATCGTGGAATGGATGATCCGAATGAGCCATACCAGCTCACCGAAGAAGATAAACGTGTCGATCGTGAGTTTGCCGAAGAAGAGCGTCGAGCACCTTGGTCAATCTATAATCAACCAGACTACGAAGACGATCCAAACGATCCAAGCTCTGGTCGCGACTTCGAGGATAGTCTTGACCACTTCGTTCGACTTGATATGATTGCAGCAGAAAATGCCACCTCCGTTAATTTCTTCTTTGACGGTGTCCGTGAGTACTTCGATGAGCAGCTAGAAAAAGATAGTCGTTTCCATCAGATCATTGATGACTTCGAAGAATATGCAAGAGAAAACGAGACTGACGATTCGATCACAATTGAGGACCATCTCCAGGCGATTAAAGATCT
>JAZSPO010000096.1:0-2761 GCA_045537505.1 Candidatus Nanosyncoccus sp. | reverse complement strand
ATACACTCTCGCGAGCCAAACTGCGGTTGCACAGACTAGGATAATCTTCAGACTTTTTGCCCGACTTTTCATACCCTCGTATTATACCATAAAAGCTTTAACTACTCGTTCACATACCCAGAAACTTGGCCATCTTGCATCGTGGTCGCGACTGCAGAGTTTTCGCTCGCAGCGATCGATGTCAGTCTGGCTTTTTCGACGGCGAGATCTTCTTTTCTCGATTCCAGGTTTGATATTTCATCATCAATATCGGAAAGCTCGTAATCGTATTGTGTCACTTTGACACCTTGTGTCGCATAAATTAGACCGACAATGAGGACCATTACTCCAATGATAAAGCCACTGCTCAAATTCCCAAGACTACGATGGTTATGTCGTATGGTGTTTTGATTACGTGACCAAGAGTTTGTCAATGCCCCTCTTCTCGATACGTATTCCATTCTTTCCTTTCTTTTTATTTTTTGCTATCAAAAATACTATTCTCGTATAATTCCCTGTGGGTTACAAAACAGACTTAAGACCGGAACGGCCCACTAAAGCAGAGCTACAAGTGCCATTAGCTCCGTTCCGGGAAGGTCATATTATTTTTGTAAACACCTACCAGGCTCTATACACCCGGTGGAGGTTTCCCTCCATGTTTACCCGATGCTGACCAACCGAAACAAACCGACTAACCAGCATGACGGGTCACAAAAACAACACGCTTTAGCGAAAGTTTACTTTGACTTTCTGTGCACGAGATTTGTTCATAACTGTGATTTGACGTGGCATATATTGCCCTCCTTTTTTGTTTTATTTTTTTATTTTTAACAATTCACGATTTATGAAAATGCAAAATCCGGAGACACAAGAATCGAAGCATTCTATTTGAGACCATAAGCTCGGCCGAACGGCGCTGAGTGCGTCTCAAATGGAATGAGTAATTCTCAGTGCCGACCTCAACTTTGCACTTCGAGATCGTGGGTTGTTAACTAACTCCACTTTCTCCACAACGATCGGTTTCTTATTGATGATTTTTAGCTCAGACTCTTCGCCTCTGCTCGAAACATCTTTGAAATATTCTTTCACAAGACGATCTTCTAGACTATGAAAAGTAATTATCGCGATTCTTCCACCTGGGTTCAGTAGTTTCGGTAAAAGCGGAAGGGTTTTTTCGATTATCTCGAGTTCATTATTTACGACAATACGAATTGCTTGGAATGCTCTCGTCGCTGGATGAATGCGTGATTTCGTAGTTCCCTTCGCAATCGCATCTGCCAATTTCGTCGTCGTAGAAAATGGGCGGTGTAATCGGATAATTCGAGCCACTTTTCTAGAAAAACCGGGAGACATTTCACCATACTTTTCGAATATATTACAGAGGTCTTTTTCGCTCCAATGATTGACGATGGTTTCAGCAGAAAGTTCATTTCTCTGGTCCATCCTCATATCGAGCGGGCCTTCATGTAAAAAAGAAAAGCCTCGTGATCCCAGATCTAGTTGTGGAGAAGACACCCCAAAATCAGCGAGTATTAAATCAAAAGTATCTCCACACTCAAATAACTGCAGCGTAGCATTATAAAAATCTGTATGCATTATTTTTATCGGTTTTTCTTTGAATTTTTCCGATAGAAAATCAATAGCATAAACATCTCGATCGACCAAGACCGAGTCCTTATAATTCTGCGTTACATCCAAAATTTTGCTTGCATGACCTGCATAACCTGCTGTGAGATCCAAATATTTCTCTCCAGGTTTCGGATCTAATACTCGCAATACTTCTGATAATAACACTGGTTTATGGTGTTCTTCCATTGCCATATTATATCATAACATACAATATGACGGACGATGCTTGAGATCGCCCAACTAGAAATTTTCGCGTGTTTGTTTTTGTATGATTTTTGTTTAATTCACACGATTCTTTCACCACGAATATAAAATTCGTAGTCGTTGAGAGACTTAATGTGTGGTTCGGTTGTTCATTAGAGTTAATTGGGAGGTGTTTAAAGATGTGCCTATGGTTTTGATTTCGCGTAACCTAAACGCGCGCCAAAACTCCTAGTTGGCCGACCTCAAACTATATTAATGTGCTTGTTTTGTTTTTGTGGTTTTTGTTATGATTTCCACTTATCCTTAGTTTAGCACAACTTTTTAGAAAAAATCAAGACCTTTTTTTACAATTTTGAACAGTTTTTCCACAATCATAAGCATTTTAATTCCCTTTTTATAAAATGCGATATGATAAATATAGAGGGGGTTGCCAAAGGGTCGATTATGTACTCTTTGCTAACAAAAAAAGAAAGCCCTAGGTCGCTCTTGCCAAGCAAGATCATTTTTCAATTAGTTCTAAGGAACGAAAAGTTGGTGTAAGTCGTCCTTGTATCATCCCTTATCCCCTATCCTACCTACTCTCTGGCAACTACAACTGGAACAACGGTAGGTTGAACAATTTAGGTAGCAACGGAAACTGGTGGTCTAATACCATCGAGGAAGAAGGAAACGCCTACAATTTGAATATCAACGAGGATGAAATTTATGCCGATGATAACAACAATATGAACAACGGTTTTCCTCTTCGCTGCGTCTCCACTTTGTTCCGCTAGTGGGCTTTCCTGCCACTCACAAATCCAGCAGCCAATCCGACTACGTACTATAATAGTCCCAGCCGGCATCATCGAAAATACGCTGCTGGATTTTGTATGACTTAAAATGCGAAAACATCCCATAATATGATTGGATGGAAGAAAGATCCTTCGTCCCTGCTATAACCTGCTGCGTC
>JAZSPO010000046.1:0-1756 GCA_045537505.1 Candidatus Nanosyncoccus sp. | reverse complement strand
TTGAGACTTTTTTCGCAAGATCTCGTTTCTTTGACTCCTCATAGATTCCAGCAGCATCCAGCAAAATTACATGTTTCAATTTTCCAGGCTTATCATTTAGGAGATTCAATAAAATCCGACCGCCGTTACTATGTCCGAGTGCGATAGCACCGTCAGGAATATTTTTGTCTGCCCACTTCACATATTGCGAAATATTCCATACTTTATCAGAAGGAGAAGTCAGACCAGGCACATGGAGCATCTCCACATCAACACCATGGCTTTGAAGGAGTTTAATCGTCGTAGCCCAAGGTTCGACAGTATAGGTCCAACCGTGAATAATATAAAGTTTCATCTTAGTTTAGCCCCCTCTTTTGTCTTCGTTTCTGGTAAATTGCTTCGCGACGAGCAAGGTATTGTACGTCGCCAGGATCATCCAATAATTTTTCAATCAGCCACTCCAAATATTGGCTCCCCTTGAACACAAGAACTTCTTTGCCAGAGGTATTTTTCTTGATGAAATCAAGAGCCTGTTTCACATTGTCAAGTGCTATAACATTTATTTTCTTCTTGTCAATAGCAGGATAGGTATATTTCTTCGTACGTCGCCCTATTAAAATTACCTGCTCTGGTTTCGTATCAGCAATGATTTTTGCCAATTTTGCATGCTCTTCGCCTTCTATTTTTCCTTGTTCTATCATGTCTCCGATGATCAACCATTTGTGTTTTATTTTCATCGAGTTGACCATTTCCAAAATTGATTCGACGCTCATGAGATGTGCGTTGTAGCTACTGTCAATGAGTTTCATGCCTTTGATGCCGAGGAAGTATGAGCTACGTCCCGGCGGAAGTGGCATAGAAGAAAAATCGGTTTTTACTTTTATTCCGAGATATTTACATAATTTTTCTAGCATTATGAGCTGAATGACCAGATCTCTTGGCTGTGGAGAAGCGAAATGAAATTTCGTTTTGCCAATCACAAAGTCTGTGGAATCTGGAGTAACCTTATAAGATTTCAAGTCGGATTTGAAGCATTGGTCGACAGACGCTGTGATGTTGTGGTGCTTCTTTATTTTCTCGATCGCTTTGTTCATCAAATAAATATCGCCATCGACATAGATTTTTTTCTGAGTATATTGAGGGAGCATCGCAAACTCATGTGTAATCGCCCTGTCTAGGTCCTCGAATTCACCGTCTTCAACCTGTTTTTCAAACTGAATCGCATGCGACCTCCCCAGAGAAATCCATAAGGTAACTTCTGGCTTCAGCCACTTTGCCAAAAACTCAGTTTCATGCGGTCTCTCGCCATCAATTTCGACAACATAGTATTTTTCGTGTCTTTTGAAAAATAAAGAGCGCAAAGGCACAGCAAAAATAAGATAAATCCACTTCAATTTGCTGCCAGTCACACCTTTCTCTATACCGACCAAATCAAAAGCAATCCCAAAAGCCGAATTGGCATTATGAGAATAATGAGCTTTCCCCTCCAATTCATACTCCATCATATGGAGCATAGTCGTTTTTCCTACAGAACCAGTAATAGCAATAATCCGTGGATTCCAACGATTCAGAGCGTGCTTAGCAAAAAAACGGAAATACCCAGCTGCAACAAAATAAAACTTTTTCTTAAATCGAGCCGTAAAACTCATAGATTTATTATATCATACAAACCATATATCACACTAAACAAAATGAAGCCAGAAATCCGGCTCCATTAGAGAAAATGAGTGGTTTATTACATCTTAATTTCTGCATCTACACCAGCAGGAAGAGAAAG
>JAZSPO010000099.1:0-3307 GCA_045537505.1 Candidatus Nanosyncoccus sp. | reverse complement strand
CGTCCAAAGCATAAAGAAGAACATCGCAATCGAAAACAAAAATGATTTCAAGCGTTCCTTTCTCCTACTGCCGAACAAAACAATCAGTCCAGAAAACAAAGAAATCGCTGCACTAATCACGAGTAACAGTGGAACTAATTGCAATTTATTACCTCCTTTTTTAACATTTTAGCATAAGAAGGATCATACAACAAGCATAGTTTTTTTGCTTGACGAATTTAAACGGAAGCATTAAAATAAGAGACAAATGGAGGTCAGTTTTGGGTAATAATTCTCATTCAACAAAAAAAGATAGCCAGAAAAAAACTATAGAAAAAAGTGCTATCTCTAGTCAGAAAAAACAAACGAAAAAAGCGATTCAGGCTTTGCATTTCCATCGAATTGCTTGCGTTGCGAAGGTAATTCTAATCTTATCATTTATTTCTTTAATTGGTATTGCAATTACAGGAGCTGCAAGAGCATTGACACTGGAAACTATCTCGAACAAAAACGGAATACCTAGTCATTGGCAAGTCGCTTCGGTCGGCAATCCAGATACAATTACCCTTGATATGACATACTTTGACCAAAAAATGGACCCATGTAAAGCCAGTGAGCGACAATTCGAGTGGTGTGGTTGTACGAGCCAATGTGCAGGTAGCCTCCAGCAAGGAATAGTAAAAGACCATCTTGGAGCAGACGGCCTCCCAATTCCTGCATATACTTCCCATGCCGAGACCTCTAGAGCAGGCTTCAAAACTTCCAGCCAATGGGTGACAGGACACGATCCAGTAGTTTCTTCGGATAATTTCTATCGTTGGTACCATGAAGTAGCCGGTCTTAGCAAAAGATATGATAGACAAGTCGTTTTCCAAAGACAGGGGAATACAAATACCTACGTTTATGGTGGAAGCCAAATATTTCCTCTAGATGATATTCGTTACGACAACGATAGTGTCAGTAAAAGAGACTCTAATGTCAATTCACACAACTTTAATTTCACAGCTCACATGTCTGTCCCAATCAAAGCCGAGATGAATGGACATGAAACATTTAATTTCTCTGGGGATGATGATGTTTGGGTTTATCTCAATGGCAAGTTAGTACTTGATATTGGTGGTCTTCATACAGCTATTGGCGGATCTTTCACCATAAATGTTGATGGCACTATTACTTCCACCGTAGAAGGCGTCGAAACGAAATTAATTGATGCAGGCCTAGAAAAGAACCACGTTTATGATCTAGATTTCTTCTATGCAGAAAGAAGTACGTCCGAGTCCAATACAAAAATTACAATTACGAACATGAACTGGCCAATTTCTGCCGATGCTTTGAGCGAAGGGGAAATTCTCGATAATACACTTATCGCTTATAACTCCAGCCTAAAGAATATCGATCCAGAAAATCCACTATACCTCACCCACCTTTCTTCCTATTACGAGGATGAAAAAGGAAATAGCGGATTCTTGCCATTAAATAGTAGCATTATTTCTTATACATATACACCAGAAATCGAGAGTTCATGGATGCCGCTAGAAATATCTGCACCTGGCACTTCGACAAATAGTTTTCGCCTCGCCTATCCACTCACCTTAGGAAAGAGTGGGGCTTCTATGGATACTATTTACTTTAGATACAATGTTCTCCCAGATGAAAAAGATGGCAAAGTCAACAACAAAATTGCTTTCTTGACACAAAATAATTATGGAGACGTCGGAATTTCATTTAACTCAGCAGAAGTTGAGTATGTAAATCTCGAGCCAGTCAATCCTGCTGATGACGAAGAACGCCAGAAGGCAGAAGAGGAAGAACGTCAGCGTCTCGAGGAAGAAGAAAGACAGAGGCAAGAAGAAGAGAGGTTACGCCAAGAAGAAGAGGAACGTCAGCGTCTCGAGGAAGAACAGAGGAGACTGGAAGAAGAACAAAGAAGATTAGAAGAGGAGCAACAGAGACTAGAAGAAGAACGCCAAAGAGCAGAAGAAGAACGATTACAGAGAGAAGAGGAAGAAAGGCAACGCCAAGAGGAAGAAGAACGCCGAAAACAAGAAGAAGCACAAGCAATTGCACAACAAACTGCAGATCAATACATTCCACCTTCATATGATATGAGCAACGCTGCTATCATCGATGATGTTGATTACGCTTACCTAGACCCACTCGGCGTCGTATCATATGCACCAAACACCGGAATTATTTCCCAAGTTGCTTCAAGCTTCTTTACGAGTGCATCATTTGGAACAATCATCCTTTCACAAGGATTCGTCATCGCGAACTTGGCTGTATTCGCCCTCAGCTTCGCAGTCTACTATCCAATGAGAAGGTACTAAACGAGCCCTAGGGATGAGGGATCACCTGATCGAAGCTTCGCTTCGATAACGAACCCTGGGCTCGAATCCCTGATTCCTCTTCGAGGAATCAAAAAATATACCTGAAGGTATATTTTTTCATTCCATGGCTGGGGATGAGGGATTCGAACCCCCGAATGCTGGGACCAGAACCCAGTGCCTTACCACTTGGCGAATCCCCAACGTGATCTATATTAATTCTATCATAATTTGTGTAAATTAACAATTTTTGTTATAATAATCCTGATCTGGAAAGGAGATGGAACATTAAAAACTGACTTTTTGTTTTTTGATTAGGGGGTGAAAAACATGAAAAAAACTGGATATCCATCAATAGATAGGACTCATCTTCGCGGTATTCCGGAAGAGAAACTCAATCCGACATTTTATCCGCTTAGTATGTTTGCTACTTTCATGAAGATCAATAAGGATCATCTCGATGAAACTGCGGTTGAGGTAAGTCACAAAAAGTACACGAAGTTACATGTCAAGTACTATGTGTTCGCAGTGGCTGGCTGCTTACTCTCGCTCGGTCTGAAGAAAGGAGACAAAGTTGCACTGATTCTTCCCAATTGTTATGAAGGAATCATAGCAACTCTTGCCGCAAACTCCATCGGAATCGCCGTGGTGATGATCGAGCCTTCGTACGCAGAGAATTTCTTTTTATTGAGCGACGAGCTGATAGCTCATAAGCCGAAAGTTATCTTTGCCTACGACCGGAACACGAAGTGGGTCGTTGAAATTCTGACGAATTATCCATTCGTGAAAGAGTGCCTAGTAGTCAATTCGTCGGATGAAATGATCAAAAAGACACATGATTTCTCGAAGATCGTCACGACTCAGTTCAACAACATCTCGTACAAGGCTGTAAAAGCAGAAATCGAGAAGAACAATCTGACACCGGAAAACGAGCCGATGATTTACCTGAAAACTTCTGGTTCATCTTCTGGCAAGCCGAAGACTCTGCCGTTTTCTAACATTTC
>JAZSPO010000064.1:0-3574 GCA_045537505.1 Candidatus Nanosyncoccus sp. | reverse complement strand
TGTTAGAATAGGAGGACTGATGGAGAGATTATTAAAGTTTTTTGTCCCAAAAAAATACTTTATCCAGTTAAACATTAACAAGCAAACCGAAAAGGTTTTTGGATATACAGAGATTATAGGTATTCCACATCATGAGACAATTCGCCTACATGCAAAAAATTTAAAAATTACGAAAGTGGAATTAGATGGCGAATCGGTAGGTTTTTCACTAGTAAATGACGAACTCCAAATCTCCCAGTCGTCCGCGAAAGAAAAAAGTAATCGCTCTGAAGACCTTGTAAAAGTCTCTGTTCACTACACTTTTTCTCTTAACAAAAATATGCAAGGATGCTACTTGTCTTCTTATGAATATGTTCCAGAAGGAAAAAAAGAAGTACGGAGAGAACGCCTGGTTTCTACTCAGTTCGAGAGCCACTACGCACGAGAATGTTTCCCATGTATCGACGAGCCAGAGGCGAAGGCGACATTTGATCTGAAGATTATTACTCCTGATACGGATGATATAGTTGTTTCGAATATGCCCGTGAGAACAGAGAGGGTCGTTGAGTATGAGTCGGTCAATCCGGATGCTGATCCGAAAAAAGGGGTGAATATCGATACAAAAGTGAAAAAGAAAATCGTCGAATTCGAAACGACGCCGAGAATGTCCACCTATCTTTTGGCTTTCTGTCTCGGCCGTTTCCATAAGCGTTCGAAAACTAACCGCCATGGTGTCAAAATTACATCCTATTGTGCTTTGAACCAAGATCCGAAATCTTTGATTTTTGCCAATGAGATCGCGGCCGACTCATTGGACTATTATGATGACAAATTTGGCGTTAAATATCCTTTGCCGAAGTTGGACCAAGTGGCGATTCCAGATTTCGAGGCAGGAGCCATGGAAAACTGGGGGTTAGTCACTTATCGTGAATCATGTATGTTGGCTGCTCCGGGCGAGTCGAAGACCACGAAAGAATATATTTCTACTGTTATCGCACACGAGTTGTCACACCAATGGTTCGGTAATTTAGTGACGATGAAGTGGTGGGATAATCTTTGGCTGAACGAAAGCTTTGCCAATATCATGGAGTATATTTGTGTCGATGCAATTCGTCCATCCTACCATATTTGGGAATACTTTTATACTGGCGAGTGTCGTGTCGCGATGCAGAGGGATTCTCTTCCAGGGGTCCAGGCAGTCCAGCAGGCCGTGAATGATCCAGCAGAAATTGCGACGTTATTCGATGGTGCGATTGTTTATGCAAAAGGAGCTCGCCTGATTTATAACCTTATTCGTCTCATGGGAGAGAAGGAATTTTTCTCTGGAATAAAGGATTATTTCAAAAAGTTCAAATATAGCAATACCACAGGAGATGATCTTTGGGCGGCATTACAGCCGTACGCTGATTTCAGTGTGAAAGAATTCATGGATTCTTGGATTATGCAGCCTGGTTTTCCGGTGATAACAGATGGAACTCAACAACGTTTCTTGCTAATTGGGACGGCAGATGACGAAAAATGGGTCTTGCCAGCAGTAGTAGATGATATGTCAGGACATTATATCATCAATTTGTCAAGTGAAGAGTTTTCTGACAAGTTGAAATCTTTTGCAAAAATGAATACTGAACAGCGTATTCGATTATTGATGGACCGGTCTTTACTTAGTAAAACAGCCTTAGTTTCGTCTGCTTCGCATTTTGAGCTTCTGGGAAAGTTCAAAAAAGAAACTAGTTTCGCGATTTGGAGTACAGTAGTAGGGCTGATCAATGATTTGAAACTGTTTTTCAGTCCGCTTGATTCGGATTTTCCTCTGTTCCAGAAGTATGTTTTTGACTTAATTCAGCCTCAGCTCAGACGCCTTGGTCTAAAACAGAAGCCTCATGAAGATGACAATGAAACCAAACTTCGATCGATTATGCTCGGTCTCTCGCTATATGCGGAAAACGAAGAATACACAAAGAAGTTAGCAGATTTATACTCTGATGACTTGACCCAGATTGATGCAGAAAAAAGGGGATTGATCCTGATGGCAAAGATACGCGAAGATGATTCTCTGTTGGATGAGTTTATTAAAAAATATCGAGAAACTGCCGATCCGAACATAAAAGACGATCTTTTGGCTGCGATTACAGATGTAAAAAATCATACTACTCGTCTTTTGAAACTATTAGACCAGCATACGATTGTTCGACCACAAGATCATTTGTATCTCTTTGTTGATCTTCTTCGTAATTATAAAACGAAAGAGAAGACGATCAATTGGCTATACGAACACTGGGATGAAGTGGTGAAGATGACAGGGGAGAAGTCAGTCGAAGATTATCCAAGATTACTTGCAGGAGCGATCCGAATAGTAGAGGAAGCGAAGCAATATGAAGAGTTTTTCACTCCTCTGGCTGATAATCCGGTACTATCCAGGACTATTTCAATTGCAAAGGCTGACATCGACGCTCGTTTGCGGCTGATTTCCATGGATTATGATGATGTGCATCGACGGCTGTTAGAAATCGAAAAATAAAGTCCAAAATTCTATGAAAAAAGTCTTGCATTTTTATTTTGAGTGCGATATAATAGGGAACAGTTAAACAAGTAACCTCTTTGTTACCTCTGTCAAAAGTTAGGAAATGTATGCGAGGTAGATTTCTGTTCTTGAAGTTTGTCTCATTTAATAATTTTTCCAGTTAACAATTCGTAAACAACATAGAAATTGTAGACGGATCTAGCGATTGATTAAACATCGATTGCTAGTTAAGTCAATGCATAAAAAGGTTACAAGGGCACTAATAGTGGATGCCTTGACAATCGATACCGATGAAGGACATAGAACTCTGCGATAAGCCTCGGGGATCTGAGAGCAAGAACTGATCCGGGGATTTCCGAATGGGGAAACCTAATATGAGTCATGTCATATTGCACTTATCTGAACACATAGGATAAGGGGACGGGTACCAGCCGAACTGAATCATCTTAGTAGGTTGAGGAAAAGAGAATAAACAATGATTCCGAAAGTAGTGGCGAGCGAAATTGGAATAGTCTAAACCTTACAAGTTCTTTCCAGTGATGGAAAGTATGGATTAACGTCCAATGCTTGCGAGGGGTTGCGAAATTAGATAATTTTTATGCTGATTTGTCAAATTTTTGACAACTCGGCATAAAAACCAACAGCGTTAACTGAGTGGATTGAGAATCCATAGATCTTAGCAGAAGTTTTTGGAATGAAACACCAAAGATGGTGAAAGTCCAGTACGCGAAAAGGTCTTTTGGCTTAATATATCTTTTTTCAAGTAGGACGGGGCACGAGAAACCCTGTTTGAATCCGGCAGGACCACCTGCCAAGACTAAATATATCGATTGATCGATAGTGAACTAGTACAGTGATGGAAAGGTGAAAAGAACCCCGGGAGGGGAGTGAAATAGAGCCTGAAACTTAGTGCCTACAAGGTGTCGGAGCCCATAAGGGTGACGGCGTGCTTTTTGTAGAACGATCCAGCGAGTTAATGTTGTCGGCGAGGCTAAGTCAGTTGATGGAGCCACAGTGAAAGCGAGCCTGAATAGGGCGACAAGTCGGCAGTATTAGACCCGAAACCGGGTGACC
>JAZSPO010000116.1:0-16430 GCA_045537505.1 Candidatus Nanosyncoccus sp. | reverse complement strand
TTTGTTCGCCACCATTTCTTCCAGACACAGGCCTTTTTTCGTAATCTCCTGTGCGATTTCTTTCGATCCGACAAATCGGATCTCGAATCCCTTTGCTTCTCGGCCAGTGATACTCTCTTTTCCCAGTGGGTATCTCTCGATAAACCCATAATTTCCCATCTTGTCATAGACGGTCCGGAACTCCTGGATATTGTTCAGGCGTTCCTCGGTAGGAGAGTACCAGTCGTAGTTGGTGTCATCTTCGCTGTACCATATTACTACGTCCAGCAGCAGTCCAGTATGATGTTCGGAGTATCCAATATCATTGCCTTTCGTAATGTTCGGATTATCTCCTTTCTCATACATGTCGAGCAAGAATTGCTGGTCTTCTGCCGTCCTGTAACCATCGTACAGCCCAATGATGATTCCATCGTTTTTGCGAAGGTCTTCCTGCAGTAGCGTGAAAGCTAGATAGGTTGCTTTTTCGGCAGCCATGACATCGCCATCCACGACATTTGGGACAAAAACCAGATCTTTTTGCAGAGATTTATTGTAATCACCGTCGAAATCATATTTATGATCCTTATTCACGATGATTAAATAATTTCTGCCTGGCACAGCAAATTCTTTCGGATCACTGTTTGAGACCTTGTAAACCGATTTCAGCATCGGCATCTCGAGATTATTCATTCCGATGGTCTCCATCGCCTCGTTGATCTGCTTGTCCAGCCTAGCATAGACTTTCATCCAACCGAACTGAGCGATAATGTTGACAATTAATAATACGGACAGAAACACTATAAAAAGCCTTGATCTTTCCTCGGTTGTCATCGCCTTATTCTTATTCATGCTCCACCTCCCAAAGTTTTTTAATGAACAAATAGCTACCCTTATTATAGCACAAAATGATGAATTTGTAAAGAGTAGAAGCGGTTTTTTATGGGAAATTGGAATGTCTGATTAACCCCTTGCAATATATTGAGTTTTTTGTTATAATCTATCTCAAGCGTTAATATAAAGGTAAAATTTATGAGTTTTTCTATTCTAAAGAAAATCGGAGATGAACAGAAGAAAAAAGCTGTTGTTGATGTTCGCTCTGGTGATACTGTGAAGGTTACACAAAAAATTAAAGAAGGCGATAAGTCTCGTTTGCAGGTGTTCGAAGGGGTAGTTATTCGTGCAGATCGAAAAGAGTCTCACACTGCTCGTATTACAGTTCGCAAGATTGCATCTGGAGTCGGAGTCGAGAAATCTTTCCTGATCCACAGTCCATTGGTAGAGAAAATTGAGATTGTAAAACGTTCCAAGGTTCGTCGCAATAATCTTTCTTATCTTCGCAATCGCTCTGGTAAATCTGCTCGCTTGGCGAACAAAGATTTCGATCGTGCCGCGGCAAATGATATCGCTATTCCAGGCGAAGATGAAGTTGCAGAATCTGCCGAAACTGCAGAAGCCGTAGAAACAGCTGCTGAGGCAGAGCCAAAAGCAGAGCCAAAAGCAGAACCAGCTGCAGCAGAAAAACCTGCTGAAAAAGAAACTGCCGAAACTCCTGCCGAGAAGGAAACGACGGAAGAAAAAGCTGCTTCTGAAAAATAATAGCCGAAGATAATGGCGGTTTTAGGAATTGATGAAGTTGGAAGAGGGCCATGGGCAGGCCCTCTTGTTGTTGGTGCTGTAGTTTTGGGCGATTCGCAAAAAAGTGAGTGGGATGATTTGAACGATTCCAAAAAACTCAGTCTCAAAAAACGTGAAGAACAAAACAAAATAATTTTGGAAAATGCTGTCGCGACGGAACTTGGCTGGGTCAGTGCAGAGGAGCTTGATGAGCTCGGATTATCAGAAAGTCTAAAAGTCGCGACGCGTCGTGCTGTTTCCAAAATATCGCGAACGATGTTCAGCGAAATCATCATCGACGGCACACAAAATTTTTTGGTCGGAACAGAACTAGAAGAAATGGTTTCCGTTTTGCCAAAAGCTGATATGAAAATCAAAGAAGTGTCTGCGGCATCCATTATCGCGAAAGTCGCACGCGATAATTACATGAAAGATATTGCAAAAAGGTATCCGGAATATGGTTTCGAGAAACACGTTGGTTATGGAACAAAAGCACATCGAGAAGCTTTGGAAAAATATGGTTTGTGTCCAGAACATAGAAAAAGTTTCCGGCCGGTGGCGAAGATTTCTAATAGCGAAAAAATCCAGAAAAATGACAATAGTTTTCCACGAGCGATGAAGCAAACTGGAGCAACGAACCGAATCGGAACGACGAAGCAAATCGGCGATTTGGCGGAGACGGTTGTGGCAGAATATCTCAAGTCGAAAGGCCACAAAATTATCGCGAGAAATTTCAGGACCAAGTATTATGAAATAGATATTGTTTCTGCGACCAAAGATAGGATATTTTTTACAGAAGTAAAGTATCGCAAGAATATTTCACATGGGAATCCGATTGAAGCAATTGACAAGAAAAAATTAAAACAAATGGAGTTCGCTGCAAATTGTTTTTTGCAAATTTTGGCGAAGAAAATGAAGTGTCGTATCGAAGATTTGCCGAAGCAAAAAATGGCTGCAGCATCGGTGTCTGGAGAGGATTATTCGATCGAGCGATGGATAGAGCTAGACTAACCTGCTTTTGGTTGCCTTTTTGGAGGAAAAATCATATAATAATAAAATGTTCAAACTACTTAAAAACCTCAGGCTAAAAGATATCGCTCTGATTTTTTTGGTAGTTCTGCTTATTTGTTTCCAGGTTTGGCTTGATCTAAAATTGCCAGATTATATGTCGGAAATTACACGGTTGGTCCAGACAGAAGGGTCCGAGATGTCGGATATCCTGAGAAATGGAGTACTGATGATGTTGTGTGCTCTGGGAAGCTTGGCTGGGGCTGTCGCAGTCGGATATTTAGTCGCGAACATTGCCGCTAGCTTCTCAAAAACCGTGCGAAAAAAGCTCTTTACGAAAGTGGGTGATCTCGGAATGGGGGAAATAAAAAAGTTTTCGATCAGCAGTTTGATTACTCGCACGACGAATGATATTACCCAGGTCGAAATGTTTCTTGCTCTCGGTATGCAATTATTAATCAAGGCTCCGATTATTGCTGTTTGGGCAATCACGAAAATTCTCGACAAATCATGGGAGTGGAGTACGGCGACGGCGATCACCGTGGTTCTTTTGCTGTCTTTGGTAGCAATTATTATGACTATCGTCGTACCAAGATTCAAGATTATTCAGAAAATGACGGATCGCCTAAACGGAGTGACCAGGGAAAATATGACCGGTATTCGAGTAGTGCGAGCTTTCAATGCAGAAAAATATGAAGAAAAGAAATTTGGCAAAGCGAACGAAAAACTCACGAACGAGCAAATTTTTAGCCAAAAAGCTCTATCGCTTTTTTCGCCCGTAATTTTCTTTCTAATGCACATTTTGACCGTCATTGTATATGTCATTGGTTCGTACTTAATCAACGAAGCAGAAGCGATGGACAAGCTGACGATCTTTTCCAATATGGTCGTGTTCAGTTCTTATGCCACACAAGTCATCATTTCCTTCCTCATGTTGGCCGTGATTTTCATGATGATTCCACGTGCACAAGTTTCCGCAAAACGTATTAATGAAGTCATGGATACGCCATTAAGTATCATCGAGGGAGATAAAGAAGTTCGAGAATCGCCAGAAATGGGAACGGTGGAATTTCGAAATGTCAGTTTCAAATATCCAGATGCAGAAGATTATGTACTCAAGGATATTTCTTTTAAGGCGAAACGTGGACAGACGATCGCTTTCGTCGGCTCGACTGGCTCGGGAAAATCTACATTAGTAAATCTTGTGCCACGTTTTTATGATGCGACAGAAGGAGAAGTATTAGTCGATGGTGTCGATGTGAAAGAATATAAATTTTTTTCTTTGTATAATCGACTTGGCTATGTTCCGCAAAAAGCTGTGATGATGGATGGAACGGTTTCTTCCAACGTCGCTTTCGGAGAAAATGGGGAAGGAAAACGTAGTGCGATGGATGTGACGAATGCGATTAAAGTCGCACAGGGAACTGACTTCGTCGAAAAAATGGACAAGAAATATTTTACTCATATCGCTCAGGGCGGAACGAATATTTCTGGTGGTCAGAAACAACGACTCGCCATTGCACGTGCTATTGCCAGGAATCCAGAAATATATATTTTCGATGATTCATTTTCGGCATTGGACTACAAAACGGATGCGGCTTTGCGAAAAGCTCTGAAAAAACATACAAAACATGCGACCAGTTTGATAGTGGCACAACGCATCGGCACTATTTTGAATGCTGACCAGATTTTGGTTTTGGAGGAAGGAAGATGCGTCGGACAAGGAACGCATAGTGAATTACTGAAGACATGTCCAGTTTATCGCCAAATTGCAGAGTCGCAATTATCGCCAGAAGAAATTGCAGCTTCGATGAAACAAGAGCCGAGAAACTACGAAGCGGAAAAGGCCGAAGCGAAGAAGAAAATGGCAAAGAAACTTGGTGCATTCGCCGTGGAAAGGAGTGCCTAATGCCAGGTCCACGCGGAGAAGCAGAGAAAAGCAAGAATTTCGGAAAAGCTATAAAACGCTTGTTTTCTGAGCTGAAAAACTTCAGGGTGCTGATAATTCTTTCTATTATTTTTGCTACTGCAAGCTCGGTAGTATCTATTGTCGTTCCAAATATTCTTTCTGATCTGACGGACGAGATTACGAACGGACTAAAAATGGAGATGGACTTTCAGGCGATTTGGAAAATGTCGTTTTTGATTGCAGCATTACAAATAGGTAGTCTAGCTTGTGGTATTGTCGAAGGCTTTATGATGACGGACGTGTCGAATCGTTTCGCACAGCAATTAAGAGGTAGAATTTCTAGCAAGATTAATCGTCTTCCGCTCAGTTTCTTCGACCGAAACCAGACTGGTGATACTTTGTCGCGCGTGACTAATGATATTGATACAATTGCCCAGAGTTTGAACGAATCACTATCGACAATTGTGGCTGCTGTCGCACTTTTTGTCGGCGTAGTCGTCATGATGTTCGTGACAAACTGGATCATGGCTTTGACAGCCGTCATTTCTGGGTCGATCGGTTTCTTCTTCGTTTTCGTAGTACTAAAAAAGTCGCAAAAATATTTTTCTGCCAGACAGAAAGAATTGGGTAATATCAACTCGCACATTGAAGAAGTCTATTCTGGGCTTGATGTCGTAAAAGCATACAATGGAAAAAAGGAAGTCAACGCAGAATTCGATCGTCTAAACAAAAAAGTATACGATGCCAACCGCAAGTCGCAATTTTTGTCCGGCCTCATGCCGCCGATGATGGGGTTCGTCGGAAATCTTGGTTATGTCGCTGTGTGCGTCGTCGGAGCTTTGCTGGTCATGAATGATATGACGACTTTTGGCACGATTGTGGCATTTATAATTTATGTTCGTATGTTCACATCACCACTGACACAGATTGCACAATCTTTGAATTATTTGCAATCATGTGCAGCTGCTTCCGAGAGAGTGTTCGAATTTTTGGACGAAAAAGAAATGGAGAAAGAGACAGCCAAACAATATCTCGACAAGGACAAAGTTCATGGTATGATCGAATTTCGCCATGTGAAATTTGGCTATGGCAAAAAACTCATAATCAAAGATTTTTCCGTCCTCGCGAAGTCTGGACAAAAAATTGCGATCGTTGGTCCGACAGGTGCAGGGAAAACGACTCTCGTGAATCTTCTGATGCGTTTTTATGAGATTAATTCTGGTAGTATACTGATCGATGGTGTACCGATTTCGGAATTGTCTCGCGAAAATGTGAGGAGTTTGTTCACTATGGTTCTGCAGGATACATGGTTGTTTGCTGGGACAATTAGAGAAAATATTGTTTACAATCGAAATGATGTTTCGGACAAAGAAGTATGGAGAATTTGCGATACAGTTGGACTGAGCCATTTCATCAAATCTTTGCCGCATGGTTTGGGTAGTGACATTTCGGAAAATGATTCGGTTTCTGCTGGACAAAGACAGCTCATCACGATCGCTCGTGGTATGGTCGAAAATGCACCATTTCTAATCCTGGATGAAGCGACATCGAATGTCGATACGAGGACCGAAGAGCTGGTCCAAAAAGCGATGGATAGATTAATGCATGGCAGGACTTCTTTCATTATTGCTCACCGTCTTTCCACTATCAAAAATGCTGACTTGATTCTCGTCATGAAGGATGGAAATATTGTCGAGACAGGAAAGCACAATGATTTGATCGCACAAAATGGCTTTTATGCTGAACTATATAATTCGCAATTCAAATCGGAATAATATTATTAATTAAATTTAGACGTTGAATTTGAACTCCACGACATCGCCATCTTGCATCGTGTAAGTTTTTCCTTCAGTCCGCATGAGGCCTGCTTCGCGAACAGCTTTCTCGCTGCCAAGTCTTGCCAAATCATCATACTTGCAAATTTGCGCAGCAATGAATCCTCGCTGGAAATCCGTGTGGATAGTTCCAGCAGCTTCGGGAGCAGAGGAACCCTTTTTTATGGTCCAAGCACGAACTTCTTTCTTTCCTGCTGTCAAAAATGACTGTAAGCCAAGTGTTCGATAGGCTGCCTGAATTAGCTCGCCTAGAGCGTCATTTTTCACACCATAACTTTCCAAGAATTCCTTGCGTTCTACTCGATCCATGCCAGACATTTCTTCTTCGAGTTTGGCGTTGACGAAAATGGCTTCGGCTGGCGTAACTAGGGACTTCAATTGGGATTTCAGATTTTCGTCTGTCAAGCCATTTTCGTCAACATTGAACATATAGATGACTGGTTTTTTTGTAAGATATGGAATTTCATCTGCAGAATCGGCTGGATTGTTCGATGCTTTTTTGGGCTGGCTACCACCTTTTTTCTTTTTTGCTTCGACTTTTGCACGTGTTTCATCGTCGGCGAGCTGTAGCTCGAGATTGATGATATCGATATCATCTTTTGCCTGTGTGATAATATCGGTTTCCATTTTTTCGTCAGCTCGAACGATATCATCATTGACAAAAGCACGCACGACGTGGCAAATCGCCTGACATTCGCGAATATGCGAGAGGAATTTGTTCCCCAAACCTTCGCCCTGGCTAGCACCAGCGACTAATCCTGCAATATCGACGAACTCAACTGTGGCCGGAACGACTTTTTCTGTATCGTACATTTTTGCAAGGACATCCAAGCGATTGTCTGGAACTGGGACAATGCCAACATTCGGCTCGATGGTAGCAAAAGGATAATTGGCGGCAAGAGCACCAGCATTTGTCAGAGCATTAAAAAGAGTACTCTTTCCAACATTTGGTAGGCCTACAATTCCTATCTTTAAATTAATAACCAACCTTTCATTAATTTATATCTGTTATTATACCATAAAAAAGAGGGATTTGCTTGGGTGTATTTTACTATTTTGAGTAAAATCCGTTTATAAATTAGACAATGACTGGAAAAGGGATAAATAATGAAATGAATAATAATACATGAAAAATTATCCAGTAGGCTTATTTCTTACACTACTGTCGTGTAGATCATACCGACAATACCCAGCAATGTGATTAGAATTGTCAGAACGATGGCTGGGATTTTCGTTTTGTCTTTTTTCTCGTTATTTCTAGTATTAAAATAATTATGGAAAAGACAATAATTGCAGCAAAGAATATTCTGAGATAAACCATGAGACTAGAATATTTGCTGAGGGTACTAGCCTCATTATCTCTTGGTAAAATGCTGCCCAGTATTGATGAATTATTCATTATAGTGCTTATGCTTGTCATGATTATATTATAATTAATAGGAAATCGATGTTGTAAACATAAAAAGAGATTCGTCTTTTCTTTTTGCATCAATTTTTGTATATAATAAAAACATGAAGAAACAAATAATATTCAGTGGGAATGTCAAAGTGGCAGTCTCAGAAATGCGTGATGGGAATATGCGATTTCTTGGCGATGGTGACGAGTCCGATATTATAGAAAACCAGAAAAAATTAAGTAATATGATAAATGTGAGAGACGTTGCGCGAGTCAGAACTATTTATGAAAAAAGAAAAAATTTTACGAAATATATCGAAATATCGAAGGGGAATCTGCCTAAATATTCTATCGATAATCCGGAAAAAGATATTCCGGTTTCCGATGGTTTGATTACAAGGGAAGAAGGAATCGGATTATTATTGCCGCTTGCTGATTGCCTCGGTGTCGTGGTTTTTGACGAAAAACAAAAAATTATAGGCCTTCTTCATGCAGGGCGTCACAATGTCGAACAAAATGGCCCGAAAAAATTCATTGAGTACTTTATCAATAATTTTGGAAGTAATCCGAAGGACATAAAATTATTATTTTCGCCTTACGCAATAAACTATAATATTTCTAAATTAAATAAAAATTTGGGAGAAGCTGCTAGGGAACAATTTTTCGATATCGGAATTATGTCGGAAAAAATTATGGATCCAAAAATTGATACTGCTAGTAACGAAAATTTCCCTTCATATTCCAGTGGCGATACAGAAAGAAGATTCGCCATTGTAGCAAAACTAGTGAGAAGATAAAAAAGTTCTTTTGAGAATTCTGTTGTTATACTATATACCGTCGTATAGAGTGCTCATCAGTTTTCCCTTTTTATTCATGATTAGATTTCTCGGCCATTTCTTTTTCAACTTTTTCGCGGACTTCTTTTTCGATCATCTCACGACGAACTTTTTCTTCGATTTCGGCACGAAGTTCTTCATCGGTTTTCGCGGTAGGATTCGAATCTTTTTCTTTTATATTTTCTTTCTTCTTTCCTTCTCTGTTTTCTTTGGAAGTAGTTGCATTCTTTTCGCGTTTAGAAATTATGACTGCGAGGATCATCACGATGAGCCAAATCATACCTGTGAAACCTGCAAGCATGGCAAATCTACTTTCTATGCCGCTATAAGCTGCAACCTCAGAGCCATGAGCGATGGTCGAATAAATTGAATATAATTCTACATATGCGAGACAAGCGACTGCGGTAATTTTTAATGGAATGATGATACTTTTTTTGTTCCCCTCGTAAAGACTCAAAGTATAGGATCCAAAAAGTCCGATCACGGAAAGGTAAGTTATCGTCATCGTCAATATACCCATGACGGAATAACTGCGATGCATGCAATGATTCATCAAACAGTAATCCCAAATATCGAAGACTCCCCACATTGCAAGAATCCAAAGTAATGCCCACAAAATATTCATGACGACGCCAAAGATTGCGAGTGCCTGGGCACTTTTTTTGCCACTTTCGATACTATGGAATTCAATAACGCTAATAAGTGCGGCACCAGCCAGAATGAAAAGTGTGCCGATGAATTTGCCCACAACCTCGAAACCGTTCGCACCGATGATGAGGATACTGCCAGCACCAATGATGACGCAAGCGACAAGCGTCCAAATGATCGCTTTGAGGATGTAGCTTTTGATAGTCTTTAATAATTTTTGTGATTTTTCGCTGAAGAAGCCATTCTTCTTCGAATCAGTATTAGTTGGGTTTTCCATAAGCATATTGTAGCATACTCTATTAAATCGAAATACGCTATATATAGCGTATTTTGCTATTGACAAACACTATATATAGCGTGTATAATCTAAAACATAAGCGAAATGACCAAATATCAATAATTACTAATAATTAACAATAATTACAATAAAAAAGGAAAAAACCATGAAAAATATAATTTATCACGAACCAGGCGATGCAGAAAAATTTGATTTTACTCGTTTCGAGAAATCGTTGAATTCTTATGCGAATGTGCCTACGGCAGATATTAAAAAAGCTCTAAAAACCGTCGATCGATATGAAAATATGCACGTCAGTGTTTTGGTGGAACTAGGAACATCTTTGATTGCAAAATTTGGCGATGATACAAAAGCCGAGGCATATTTTAACGAGCATAAACAATATTTTGCCAACGGAAATTTTGAGAGACTCCGTCGTATTACTGGCTACTTGGTCGGCTCGCTTGAACGCTGGAATGATGGTAAAAAAGCGGAAGAAGCTGCACGTGTCAAACACTCGGTCAATTCTTGTGTCGATGATTTGGTTCGCCAAGCTCGTTTGCAAGACCAGGCGCTTTCGCACAATGTGGCTTATGCCAATCGTACTACTGCGTAATTGTAATTAGACAACTTTCTTTTGCCATGATTTTTTGTGACATTTTGGACAAACCATTTTTCTGGTACGACCAAAATGCGGTGCGAAATACACGCTCGAATATTTCGGAATATAACGGTTGCCACAATTTTTACATTCATATTTTCCTGCTTCGGTTTCTATTTTGATACAAAAACTTACGCCGACTATGAGAATGATAAAACCAACAACGATCGAAATGGCTCTTGCCCAAATAGGTAATCCTTCTGCATAGCTAGCTATAAAAATTAGAATAAAAAAGGAAATGCTCGACATGAAGCCCAAGACATTTTCGTAAAGAAGAAATTTTTTGTTTTGGGCGGTTTCAATTTTGGCGAATTCTTTTAGATTTTCCTCGGCCTTTGTTTCATAGTCAGTTTTTTTCAAATCTTCTCCTGATAGAAGCTCGTTGTAGCTAATGTTGAATAGTTTACATAGCTTCATCATATTATTCGCGTCTGGTAAGCAGATTCCGCGTTCCCATTTGGAAACGGAACGGTTCGAAATATCTAGTTCTTCCGCAAGACTTTCCTGCGTATATTTATTATCCAAACGTTTTTTTGCGATATATTTGCCAATCTTTCCTAGATCCATATTTTTTTCCTTGTTATTTTCTATTATTTTATAAAAGAATGAAGGAAAAAACCACAAACTAGAAGTAGAATTTGTGAATATTATAGTCAATAGGTTAAGGGATTACTAGGTGGAGACGCAGCGAAGAGCTTGACCGTTCATTGCGTAATTGGCGTCACTATAAATAGCATCATTCGTAATAAAATAACCGTAAAACTCAAGTTCATCGTCGTCATCATATCCATAAGCAGTTTTAGACCACCAATAGCCGAAGTTGTTTAAAACACCTATCTCACCACGAGACCAATAGTAACCACCAGAGAGTAGATAAGATAGAGGATAGCTACGAGCTTTGTTAGTATCTGTAGAATTACTCGTAATACTATAGTTATTGAATAACTTTTGGAATGATTTATTGATACTTCCTGTGCCATCAATTGGCAACTGCCAGCCAGTCGGACAGAACGTATCTGGTGCATGGCTACCATCTACCGTCAATTCTGCTCCGGTTCCTATGGTTGCAGCTTGGAAATTATAATATGTACCAATCTTTTGGGTTTCTCCATCGTAAGTAGTTGTTTGATAGCCAGTGCCAACGGTTGTTAAATACCCAGTACCATTGCCATTACCAAAATAAGTGTGTTCGTGAGTGCCATAACCATCTTTATAATTTGCTAGAGTGGAAAGAGAAGTACCTGCCACAGAGCCATCGACGAATTGGTAGTAAAAAATAGAGCAAATCCTTACCAATTGTTACTATTCGCTGAGCTTATAGGATAAATCCTTACTAGTGTTGCTACCAAGGGGTATAAGCTTGGCCAAACGGCCTTGAGTGCCCCCTTGGAGCAATACTAGTGGATTTATCCGTTTCTGGGCTGGATGAGTCGTGTCCAGAAAACAATGCTAGTGAATTTATCCGGTACTACGAAAGTAACATTGGTGGGTTTGCTCGTTAGTAATGCCAATGCTTTTCACAGAAAAAGTCTATGTTATAATCGGACCATGAAGCTCTCATATCGTTCTCGAAGAATAATTTCTATAATAGTTGTCCTTCTTATTGTTAGTGTTACATTGATAATTAACTCTAGTAGAAACATAGAGAAAGAGTCTTCTTCCGAAACAGCAGTAACGAATGGCGACACTCAATCTGTTAATCCACTCGGTGTAAGTTCTGACAATAATGTTGATACTGATAAGCTAGCTCGAGTAGTTTTAGAGCAGATAGAAATCAAAGGTCGTGCTCCGAAAACTGGCTATGATAGAAAAGAATTCTATTCGACTTGGCCGAATGTCAATGGATGTAGTCTCCGACAAATTATTATCAAGCGTGAAATGGGCGATTCAGCAGTCTTGGATGGTTGTGATGTGGTCGCAGGGAAATTCGTCGAGCCATATACGGGAAATGAGATGACGTTTTATCAGAAGTCTGATTTTTCGAAGAAGATTCAAATAGATCATGTGGTAGCACTTTCTGATGCTTGGCAAAAAGGTGCACAATATATGGAAAAAGAGACACGTTATGCAATGGCGACTGACCCCCTGAACCTTCTTGCCGTGGATGCTTCCGCGAACCAGAAAAAATCTGATGGCGATGCAGCGACCTGGTTGCCTCCGAATAAACAATTTCGTTGTCAATATATCGCGAGACAAATTTCTGTGAAGAAAAAATACAACTTGTGGATCACGCAAGCGGAACATGATGCGATGGAAAATGTTTTGAGTGTATGTCCGAACGAGATGACGGTGGGACTGTAGCCTATTTTCGTGCTATAATCTAATTATGATTAAATTTAGGACAGATACTACACTTCAAACTTTTGATTTTACTAATGCTAAAAATGCTTTAGAAAGCATAAAAACTGATCCTATGGCAGGCTGGCTGACTGTCTCGGTCGACCAGGAAGAGCTGAACAGAATAAAGGCTGCTGCTGAGAAAATCCAGAAAGAGTCTAGCTACTTGATCTGTGTCGGCATAGGAGGTTCTTATCTCGGACATAAAGCGGTCATTGATGCACTCGGAAGTAAATCGACGACCAGAGTCATTTATGCAGGCAACTCCCTTAGTTCTCATGAGCTAGACAAAGTGTTTGCGACAGTTGGGACGAGCGATTTTTCTGTCAACGTTATCTCCAAGTCCGGTACGACTACGGAACCAGCGATTGCTTTCCGTTTACTGAAGGCTGGACTGAAACAAAAGTACGGTGAAAAAAATTGGGCTTCGAGAGTCTATGTTACGACCGATGGAGAAAAAGGTGCTTTGCATGACGAGGCAGTCAAATATGGCTACCAGCGTTTTGTAATACCGAATAATATTGGTGGACGTTTTTCTGTACTGAGTGCGGTCGGACTTTTGCCGATGGCTGTAGCAGGTCTAAATATTGATAGCATTTTGAGCTCCGCGAGGAATGCGTCGATTGGTATTAATTCGGATTTTACTCTCGCAATGAGTCCGGCGAATGTTGACCCATCGGTAAATGTTTTACAGAATGCAGTACGATATGCTGTAATTCGTCAGAATCTTTATTCGGAGCAGGGCAAGGAGACAGAAATTTTGGCGACTTTCGAGCCGAGACTAGGCACTCTACAAGAATGGTGGAAGCAATTATTTGGAGAATCTGAGGGGAAGAACAACAAAGGAATATTCCCAGCATCAGTAGTCTATACGACAGATTTGCATTCGCTCGGACAATATATCCAGCAAGGCAGAAGGAACATTTTTGAAACTGTTGTAAAAATTACAACACCTAATGCTAGATCGATTGTTGTTCCAGAAGAAAAAGAAAATCTCGATGGTCTGAATTATCTCGCAGGTAAAAATCTCGACTATATTAACGAAAAAGCTCGTGAGGCGACGGTCCATGCTCATCGCCTTGGCGGCATTCCGGTTCTCGAAATCGAAGTCGATGACTTGTCGGAAAAGTCGATCGGAGAATTAATCTATTTCTTCGAGTTGTCATGTGCTATCTCTGCGAAAATCTCCGGCGTGAATCCATTCGACCAGCCAGGTGTGGAGTCGTACAAAACGAACATGTTCAAATTGCTTGGCAAGCCTGGATTTTAGGTGTATAATTAAGCATGAGAATATAGAAAAAGGAGTGGGCAACACTTATGAAATTACATTATGATGGACCAATCGTCTTAGCCATACTTGACGGTGTGGGTTTACGTCGTGAGCTGACTGGCAACGCAGTGAAACAGGCCCATACGGAGTTTCTCAATTTTGCTGTTGAAAATTACCAGACTATCCCATTGAATGCTTCGGGCGAAGCAGTCGGTATCTTGCCGAATAATATGGGTAATTCCGAAGTTGGCCATAATACAATCGGTTCCGGTCAAATCACAAGACAGGGGATATCCCAAATTAATGAAGCGATTAGTGATGGTACGATGTGGAATTCGGGAGCTTGGAAAGAAGCGATTCGCAGGGTAAAAGATAATAATTCCACCTTACATTTTGCCGGTATTTTCTCGGATGGTAATGTTCATAGTAGTATTTATCATCTGGAAAAAATGATTGAACAAGCACATGCAGAAGGTGTGAAAAAGATTCGTATTCATCTTGTCCTAGACGGACGTGATACTCCACCACAGTCTTCTTTGCAGTATGTTGCAGAACTGGAGGCTTTCATCGCCGCTTTCCCTGATCATCCAGATTATCGAATTGCCTCGGGCGGTGGACGCATGGTTTTCGTGGCAGACAGATATGAAAATGACTGGAATGTCGTAAAAGCAGGCTGGGATGCGATGGTAAATGGCATTGCACCACATAATTTCGCTTCGGCTGCCGCAGCGATAAACGCTTTTCGCGAAAAAGATCCGACTATCCAGGATCAATATATTCCACCATTTGTAATTTTTGAAAATACTCGTCCGATTGGCCTGGTGCATGATGGAGATAGCTTCATTTATTATGATTTCCGTGCGGATCGAGCGATCGAGATTGCACAAGCTTTCACATATGATGATTTTCCGTTTTTCGATCGAGTTTATTATGACAAAGATGACGTCTCTCATCACGGAAAGCCAGATGTATATTTCGTCGGTATGACAGAATATAATTCCGATACACACGTCCCAGAGCACCGTTTGGTCGATCCTGTGAAAATATCTCAGCCTCTAAATCGATATCTCGGAGAAAGAGGAATTTCCCAGCTCGCTGTTTCCGAAACGGCGAAGTTCGGCCATATTACATATTATTTCAATGGCAATAGCTATGAAAAAGCGCCAGGTGAAGAACATATCGAAATAGAATCGGATACGCAGCCTTTTGATACGCGTCCTTGGATGAAATCGGCAGAAATTACAGATGCTGTTGTCAATAATATCGAAAAATATGATTTTATTCGTTTGAATTTCCCAGGTGGCGATATGGTGGGTCATTTTGCTGAACTGGAACCGACTATTGCTGCGATTGAAGCAATCGATATCCAGCTGGCCAGAATTGCCAAAGAAGTGGACAGATTGGGCGGAGCATTGGTAATCACGGCAGATCATGGAAACGCCGAAGAATTGGTGGACGAGGGTGGAAAAAGTAAGACTGCACATACTACGAATCCAGTTCCGTTCGTCATTTATGACAACACGGCGAATCGAAATCTCTATCAGTTATCTGCAGGGGAAAATGCTGGACTTTCAAATATCGCTTCGACCATCGCGACCCTTCTGGGCCATGATGATTATCCAGAATCATGGGCTGCACCATTAATTAAAGACAATAGCCAAGAATAAGATTCATAAAATAGGTTGCACTCCTGAAAAAATAGAGTATTATAAGTACAAAGTATCGAAGAGTTCGGTAAAGGAGATGAAATGCAGAAGATAACGAAGGCAATTATTCCAGTTGCTGGCTGGGGGACACGACGTTTGCCAATTACGAAAGTAATCGAGAAGTCTATGTTGCCAGTCGGAAACAGGCCGCTGGTGGATTATTCAGTACAAGAACTAATAGCAGTAGGCGTGACGGATATTTATATGGTCGTATCCAATGTCGAGCCTTGTCAGGTCAAAGAATTTTACAAGGATAACGTCGCCCTGAATCGCTACTTAGAAGAAAGGGGAAAGATAGATAGATTAGAGCTGGCGAAAACTTTGCCAGATAATGTGAAGATTCATTATATTTCCCAGGATCCTTCGGGAAAATATGGTACCGCAGTGCCGATTGCGATGGTAGTCGAGGAATATAATATCAACGAGCCAGTTTTCGTGTTCATGGGAGATGATTTTATTTGGAATCCTACTGGTAATTCTGCGGCAAAATTGCTTTTGAACTCCATACAGGTAGATACTGATTCTGCTATCGTGGGGACAGAAGTTCCGCTTGCAGAAGTCGAGAAATACGGTGTGTTCTCGATAGATGAAAAAGGAGACCTCAAAGAGATCATCGAAAAACCGAAGCCAGAAGCAGCACCATCCAATCTGATTAATCCAAGTAAATACATTATGAGTGGTGCATTATTACAGGAAATTGTAGAATATGTCCACAAAAATAATTTCGGCCCACAGGACCAAGAATATTTGGTAACGGATCCGATCAGTCGCTATTTGGAGAATGGTGGAAAAATGCATGTCGTCCGAGCAGAGGGAGAATATCTAGATGGCGGCTCGGTCGAAGGCTGGGTGCATGCCAATGATGTCGTCTGTAGAGACGGACAGAAAAAATAACAGTTCACAAATTATTCATATGGTGATATAATTTTGTTATGTTGAGTAATAGTGGAAACA
>JAZSPO010000117.1:0-1666 GCA_045537505.1 Candidatus Nanosyncoccus sp. | reverse complement strand
TCGCAGACGAGCGGGGAACCGATAAAGAGGCGAGCGCTTAAGGTACCAGAAGCGTTGCCAGTGGAGGCAATCAAAGAGTCACCACTTAAAAAAATAACATCGGCAGTTTTTCGGAAAAAGACCGCAATTCAGGAAATTGTGCGAGAGCCAACTTCTGGTGGGATTGTTTTTCGTTTGACAGCAGACAAAAAAGATGTTGAAATACTTTTAATCCAAGATTCTAAGGGGCGTTGGACGATTCCAAAGGGTCATATTGAGCCTGGTGAAACAGCAAAACAAACTGCAATTCGAGAAATTGGAGAAGAGTCCGGTCTCCATCATGTCCAAGTTCTGACCTGGCTAGGAAAAATTCATTTCAAATATCGTAGGCAAGACAAGCTCGTTTTGATGACGACCCAGATTTATCTTGTTCGTTCCTTGGACAAGCACGAAAAGCCACAAAAAGAGAAGTGGATGAATGGAATTCGTTGGTTTAGATTCAATGATGCGATTGATGCAATTGAATATGAAGATATCGAGAAATTAATGTTAATCGCCAAAAAGAAAATTCGTGCAGGAGATTTTTAGGAGGGAAAATGAACAAAGAAGAAATTGATGCATATCAGAAATTTGCTAGGGAAAAATTAGGTTTTGAATTCAATGATATAAATCTTCTGATTACCGCTCTTACTCATAGGAGTTATATCAATGAACACAAAAAGGCTCATTTGGAACATAATGAGAGACTAGAGTTTCTCGGCGATGCTGTGCTAGAGCTTGTCTCTTCTGATTTTCTCTATCGAAATTACGACCAGCCAGAGGGCATCATGACGGCATGGCGCAGTGCTTTAGTGCGTACGGAATCGATTGGGGCTGCTGGGGAAGAGCTTGGATATGAGCCACTCGTTCGCTTGTCCCAAGGAGAGAAAAAAGATACGAAACGTGCCCACGCTATCATTTTGGCAGATTGTTTCGAGGCGGTAATTGGAGCAATATATTTGGACCAGGGCTATGACACTGCAAAAAAATTCATTGAGAAGCATATCTTGGTAAAAATTGATCAAATTTTGGATGATGAATCTTGGCGTGATCCGAAGTCATATTTCCAGGAGTTAGCCCAGCATTACGATGGAGTTACGCCGAGCTATTCCGTACTAAAAGAAGAAGGCCCAGACCATGACAAGACTTTCACAGTGGGCGTTTACGTCGGAAAGAAATTAAAAGGCGTTGGGGTCGGCCATTCGAAGCAAGAAGCCCAGGGAACAGCTGCCTCAGAAGGCGTGAAGGCCTATCGCAAAGAACACCCAAAGAAATAACAGATTAGGTCATTGACTTTTTAGCAAATCTGTGCTATAATTATACATGACCAGTTGTTGGTAGTTTTTTAAGTTTTCTTCAAAAAAAAGGGGGTGTGATATGAAGAATTTCGAAGTATATCTGTCGGAAGACAGGGAAACTGTAGTCTTGCTTTTTTCGGACCATGAGGAGCAGCTCACGGTGCCAGAATTCGTCGAGATGTATGGCGAAGATTTACTTCCTGATGCTCCAGCTGATCTCTCCGAGGAAAAGGAGAAACTCCTAGAAGAAGAGGCAGAGAAACCTACTGGACTTTCTAGAGTCTGTGGGGTCATTTGTACACCTCTATAAGATGAGGGAAAACCTCGCCGATGGGGTGTATCCTGTCCAG
>JAZSPO010000009.1:0-3008 GCA_045537505.1 Candidatus Nanosyncoccus sp. | reverse complement strand
CAAATCCTTACCAATTGTTACTATTCGGGACAATATCGCGTGGATGTAGTGTTAGAACAAAACTACTAGCATTGCTACCAAGGAGTATAAGCTTGGCCAAACGGCCTTGAGTGTCTCCTTGGAGTAACATCAGTGGATTTGTTCATTTCTGGGCTAGACAAGTCGTGTCCAGAAAACAATGCTAGTGGATTTATCCGTTCCAAGTTCGTCGATGACTCTGTCTCATTGACTATTTTGATACTTTATGCTATAATTAGGGTATATACTTTATTGGGAGATAAGGTGTGAGAAAGAAGAAGGGAGCTACGTTTGGTGATAAATTCACTCATTTTGTCATCAAAACGCAGTTTACGACTGTATCGTTGTATCAGAAAAACGCCTATCTAAGGAATGTTTCTATTTTTGCTTTCTCACTTTTACTTGGAATTCTCATCGGCTCGACGTTTGACATCATCAGAAATGCTGGTGCGCAAACTATAATTAGCGATGTAACAGAGACAGAGTCAATCCAGCAGGGGGAATTCATCACGAAAAATTATCTCCGAAAAATTGAGACGGTCACCATTCAGCAGGAGAACGAGTATCCGCAAACCTCATCCAACACTAATCCTGCCAGAACTAATGTCCTTTCTATCCCTAGTATAGACTTTTCCCAAACCGTCCCAGTCGCGAGAATCGTCAATAATACGCTTTTGGTCGAGGATAATAGTCCTTCGGTCTGGAATGGCAATTTCATATTTGGCCATAACCCAGGCGTTTTCAGCGTATTGCTATCTCTAAAAATCGGTGATACCATCAATTACAACGATAGAGATTACACAATTACCGAAATTGAAATAGCTGATTTGGATGCCGAAAATATACAGTACATTTGGACGAAAAATCGAACCCATCGCACCACAATAAAGGATCTTTCAGAAAAAAATCCGTTGGTCCTAATGACATGTTATAGCCCTTGGAGCTACAGACATAACACCTCCGCCCAGAGACTTATCATTTACGCAAAATAAAAGCATAGCATTTTCATTCCGTTTACGTTATAATAAACATAAATGGAAAAAGCTGCGAGGAAAAAATCCAAAAAAATATTTAACGTACAGATAGTAATGTGTGCTTTCTATTTCTTTTTCGCCTTTTTTGCTACATATTTTGGCGTAAAAATGATGCAAAACGCCAATTCTGTCTATGCACGCGAATCTGCATCGGCGACAGAAGAACTATCCATTCCTTCGATCGAGTTGTCCACGCCAGTAATAGTCGCAGAATACGAAGGGAAGAATCTTGCCGTCCCAGACCAGATTGCTGCGTCATACTCCGTAAATAAAAACAAAACACTTTTGTATGGTCATTCTTCGACCATCTTCCATGACCTAAAAAACATCGCGATTGACGACGAAGTAATCTACCAGGAAAAAACTTTCAGGGTCGTTTCGATTGAAACGAAGAAAAAAGAAGATATTTCGATGAAAGAAATCTTGTCCGAAACAGAGCAAAATACTATTGTTATTATGACATGCTCTGGAGAGGCCATCCCTAATACGAACGGAGACCATACTCATAGACTGATTATCTATGCAGAAGAAATCTAATTACCTCTAGTTATTCTTTTCTGCTGTATCGCTTATTTTAGCCAATCTATCAACAATCTATTCGCCTTTATCACTAGATTTGATCAATCTATCAATGAATTGTTTTGCTGAATTAGTATCCATGATTTGTGTCTGGAAAGATGAATCATAGAAGGTCGGAACTAATCTCGTCTGGATCAGCTTCCCATTATGGAAATAGTGAGAGAAAATTATACTTCTCGTAGTGCCAGGCCAATAAATCTGGTCGAAAAACAAATTTCCAGTACCATAGTAAATGAACTTTCCATTGTAAATTTCGAAGGTCTGCGGCTGGTGTGCTTGCGTCCCCACGACCATATCAGCTCCCATGTCAATAATACTTCGGAAGAAATCCTTTTGACCAGAAATAGGGCGATCACATTCTGGCATTTCCTCGCCATAATCAGGATAACTATAGCACTCGAAGTATTGCACATCGACTATGACAAAATCGCCATTTTCTTTTGCTGCTTTGATTTGCGACCTTAGAGTCTGTTCATCGAAAATATTTGCACCAGGATGATCGCCGCTCGCACCCTGGCCATTCGCCTTCGTGGAAGTCGACTCGTTTACGCCAATCCAAGTAATCGTAGTATCCTTGCCATTATATTGATAAGGAGCCTTCGCGTCTTCCTCGTTCAGCCCACCACCAAAAGTCGACAATCCATTATTGCGATATTTTTCTATGGTCGCAATATTGTTTTCTGCACCCCAGTCGTTATTATGATTACCAGTCAGCTCCACCACATCTGTCCCTATGGCTAGTATCGTATCAAACATCCTCGGATCAGAACAGAGAGCAGTCGAGGAAGAATTACGACAATCATTCGCGAAGCTTATTTCATTACTGATATGAGTCACATCGGATTTCTTTAAATAATCAGCAATTTTCTCTGCAAAAAACGCTCCATCTCCGACTTGGCCTAGTTTATTGAGCATCGCTCGAGTGAGAGCAGTAACGCCAGTTTGATTGACGTAGAGGATGTCATCTTTGCCTTGTAACTTTACGTCTTTCTTAATCGCATCAAAAGCGACTTCTGTGTTTTCGGAGTCAAATTTCAGAATTCTAAACACGGCACCATATTGTTCTCCTTCTGAGGCGTCATTGAATATTTCTTCTAAATAGTATTTCCCATCAATGCTCAAAGCTTTCATATCTGGGGTTAATTCCGAGAGAGAAACTAGATAAATATTCTCGTCGTTTGGATCAATTTTTGTATGGGCGATGATTTTCGCGTTTTTTGCGACATCTGCAGAAATGTCCATTTTTGCATTATAGAAGCCAGTCACAGGAATTAGAATATCGAACAGAAGAGTATCTTTCTTTTCCCCAGCATTATTATCCGCCAATTGCGAATCAATAGAAGTGCGATTTTCTCCAACAATTGTCAAATCATAAGG
>JAZSPO010000084.1:0-3252 GCA_045537505.1 Candidatus Nanosyncoccus sp. | reverse complement strand
CCTGCCACAGAGCCATCGACGAATTGGTAACAAAAATAGGATAAATCCTTACTAGCGTTACTACCAAGGGGTATAAGCTTGGCCAAACGGCCTTGAGTGTCCCCTTGGAGTAATGCTAGTAGGTTTGTATAATTTCTTCTTTAGGCAATGCTAGTAAGGATTTATCCGGTATCTTACTTCTCTGTTTTTTCTGCTTCTTTTTCAGCTTTTTCGCTTTTTACAGAATGCTCATTCTTCTCGTCTTTTGGCGTATCGTGTTTTTCTTCTTTGATTGGACTATTCTTGATTCCACTCAGGACAATATTATCAGCTTTCTCATCACCATTTACAGCAGAAGAAACTTTGCGTAACATCTTGCGTGAGCGGTATAGATAGAACGAACCACCACCAATCACGAGGAAGATTGCAACTACCATAATAATCTCTGCTGGACCAGTCGTTGGAAGAGACGACGGAGTTGGATTCGTAGGAGTTGGGTTGGACGGAGTTGGATCAGACGGCTCGCCACAAGTCCTTTTTACGGTAATGGTTACTTTATCGGAACTTTGACCGCTGTGAGTAGCGACTAATGCACCATTATAAATCGTGGTCTCTCCACATGGGAAAATAGCTTCCGAATCAGTTATCTTCGCTTGGTATGAGACCCAGGCTTCTTCGCCTGCTATGATCGCACCGATTCCAATTCCATCGCCGAAAAGATCGCCTTGGGCACTTGGATTTTGTGGATGTCGAGTCGATCCCCAGGTCGCCGAACCTTCTACATATGATAGACCATTTGGTAGAAGATCATGAAATGTAACAGCTGTTTGCTCGGTCGTACCTGTATTCTTGAACATAATCTTGAAGTTGAGGACATCGCCCGGAAGAACAGTGATCTCATCTTTGTAAGAATCTGGAATTTCGGCGAGAGCGACTTGCTTATCTACCGAGAAATCTGGCTGGTCGATTTTGATACGATATGTGACATATCCTGCATATTCATTACATCCAGGAACCATACCCCAGAGGTCATTCCAGTAGGATAGTGTCGCGCCTTTTTCGCTCAATAATGCATCGCCTGACATGCCGACTCCATCCGATGTTCCACCATTATGGATAACAGCAGAGTTGACGACATAATTCAAGTAAACTGGAGTATTCGTGCGTAGAAATGCTGTATCCCAGATTTCGGTCGGAGTAGCATTACTAGAATTGATAAAACCAGTAATAGCTGCTGTCTGACCAGCCTCGATGTATTTTGGAAACTCTGTTCTCATGTATACATCACGAGCGATTCCCTTGCCGCTTGAGTTGAGAGAGGCAGAAGCGTTGTTGTGATAATACATGAATACTTCATATTCTTCCCCAACTTCGACGTCGAGTACATCTGTATTGTATCCGGTATCGCCGACTTTACGGATCCTGACAAAATTTCTTTCATCACCGATATTTGGGTTGTCCGTTATAGAGTTGAACGTCACGTGATCTGCTGGCTTGTCCCAGCTATAAGTAGCACGATCTTCTGGACCCCATGAGGAGTCGACAATTGCAGATACATTACCCTGATTCATTAGACAAGCTGCTGCAAGTACCAGTCCGAGTACAGGTATAATTGCGAGTTTATTAATAAAACTTTTCATTTTCTTCTCCTTTCCCTTTATGAGCCGCTTCCACTTCCGCCGCCACCGCCGCTGGTGCGTTTGTTAAATTCGTCTGCCGCACCTTGGTCGTCGCTTGGGGATTGGTTTTCTTCGCCACCAGTATTGGTATCTTCTTGCGGAGCAGATGGTGGTTCAGCATTTTCTTCCGTCGGAGTTTCTTGGACGTTATCATGATTCTCTTCTGGAACTTGCTCTTCACCTTGCTGGACAATCTCTGTACCTTCTTTTTCTATATCTTCGAATGATGGGCTGACTCCAGTGTTCGGATCTGCATCATTTCCTTGGTGGTTTTCGTCCGTCTTCGGGGCTAATTCAGGCGTTGGGCTAGGACCTGGACCTGGGCCAGGACCAGGATTCGGCTTATCTGGTACATTAGGAACCGGATTACCTGGAATAATTGGGTTGCCTGGAACTATCGTAGTAGTTGGTACAGCCCAAGTAAGTAATGGGTTTTGTTGTGGGACCACGGTCTGGGTTGTAGGAGGGGTCACACTTTTCTTCTTTGTGACTTTCGCCTTAGCACCATATTGGCCACCACAATCTGATTTCAGGAATACTGTCCATTTGTCCAGCAGCTTCCTCGCTTGGGCGTCTTCTAGTGTCGTATCGGATGATACTCTATCAAGCTCCTTGAGCACACGAAGCTTCTCTGCGTCATCTTTGACGACTTCTGCTGCGAACGGCTTGCTTCTCGATGCTTCGACGATGACAACTTCGTAAGACTTATTACCTTTGTCATCTGTAACTTCTCTCATACACTGAGTAACGTACTTTCCAGAAACTGTTGTCATCTCATATTCTTTGTCAGCCAATTTATTCTGCCTTGCCTCGGAAAGAGCATCCATAATCTTTTGTTGCTCTGGCTGTGGAAGTTTTGCGATTCTTTGTGCATCGCGATTGATTGCCTCGTTCGAGATATCTCCCTGCGCTGTCTCGAGCTTAATCGTACCATCGATACCACTACGTCCGGTATTGAACTCGACATCTTTGAGGCTTTCTGCTGCTCCAGATGCTGCTAGTAATGAAACAAGTAACTGTGGCTGGTTCGCTGCTCTACTCATCAAGTTCGAGTTGAATTCCTGTTCGGCCCCATCGAGATCACCTTCGAGCCAGGCCGGAGTCAGAGTAGTACCGAAGGAACCTTTTGCTTCCTTCTTGTCTACTGTCTTGGCTTCCCCTTTCGCCTTGACCTCTGCGGTGAATGGATTTGCTACGCTGAAGTCAACGTCGCGATAGAGCTCATCATGGAGATCATGACGCTCTTCATTGTCACCAATCGAATAATAATCCGCCATGAAACTTGGAGTTTCTATCACTTCTTGGGCTTCGGCTCCAGCCTCATTTTCATTTCCTACTGCTTGAGTATTTTGAGCTTCATCGGCTTTTTCTTGGTTCTGGATTATACTCGCGTCTCCGACTTCTTCGCCTCCGATTTCTTCGAATATACTATTGGACTCGGAAACAATCGCGTTTTGGCTATAGTTTGCTGTCTCCAAATTTTTCGTACAACCGGATAATGTCGGTAATAGGGTAATAGTCATAGCTGCTACGAGAGCAAGTTTGTATCCTTTTTCCTTAAGTTTTCGAGTAATGCTTACGATCTTTTTCTCTT
>JAZSPO010000050.1:0-4056 GCA_045537505.1 Candidatus Nanosyncoccus sp. | reverse complement strand
GCATAATCAGAATTCTCCGGCAGATATACTAACGTTTCTCCTTCGCCTATCTTGTTCTGTTTCTCCCTCGCGGCAAGTTCTTGGTATTCTTCCGAAGCATAATACTGGTTTTCTAGTTCCATTGTTTCAACCTCGAGCTGCATGATTGTGAGCTCCCGCCGTTTCGTGGCGAGCCGTTGCTCCAACTCCCAGTTCCTCGTCGTCGCAGAAATCGCATTGTACGCCCAAAAAAGACAGAGCAATGCCGCAATCAAAAAAGAGACTCGATCGCGAGAAAACCACCTTTTTATCCTGAGCCACAATCTCCGTATGCTAGTTTTCACTCTTTCCATTTATGCTTTTTTATTATATCATTTTATGCTAAAATTAGTCCATATTAATCTGTCCCTGGGGGCGTAGCTCAGGGGTTAGAGCAGGCGGCTCATAACCGCTTGGTCGTTGGTTCGAACCCAACCGCCCCCACCAAATTACATCAAAAAAGAGCGACTCGAGGTCGCTCATTTTTCTAGCCTAAGCTTATTTTTTCTTGGAAAGAGTCAAGAAACCGTTGCGTGGGTTTTCGTTAACAACACGATCTGCAGGAAGATCAACTGGTGTACCTTTGCCACCATCCTGAGTCTTAGTAAAGAAATAAATTGTCTGCTTCTTGCCACCACGAAGAGTAACTTCAGACTGGCGAAGATAGTATGTAATTCCTTTACTGTTGGTATGTTGATAGGCCATAATTCCTCCTTAATTGATATAATCTAATCTTATGACCCCTTGCATAAGATGTCAAGAGCTTTTTTCTAATTTTTCAAAAAAACTAATGCTAAACGGAGAACACCCCAAATAATAAAGCGAATAATAATCACAACAATTACTACGAGACAGATGATTGCAAAGAAGCCAGACAAAGTCGGAGTCCAGGCTGGGGAAGCGAAATCGTAGCGAAACAGTGCCGTCGATGGCAAAGTCGCGACGAAAGTATCTTGGATCGTTTCGGTAGTAGGATATTTTGCAATTTCTCCTGTCATACAATCCAAATACCCCTGGCTGTTCCAAGCCCAACCATATTGAATCGCGAGTGGCTTACACACCGCCATCGCTTTGGCAAAAACATTACCATTCGGATTTTCGTCCGTCCCAGCTTGGGCTTCTGCTGCCGCGAGTGCCTCGGAAGCTTTCCTCTCATACTGGTGCTCAAGATAAACCGGTCCTGTGCCAAAAGAAATATTTTGCACGCCGTTTCGCTCGATAATATTTATGACCGTGTGCGAAAAAGCAAAATCCTTTAGTTTCTGCAAATTGGTATAAATCGCTTCTTCATTTCCCTCTTCATCGGCCGTCAAAACCTCTTTTTTCAAATCGGTCATCTTAATATGGTCAAAACGTAGTAAAGTCGCTTCAATGAACAGAAGTAGAATTAAAATCAAAAGCAATTGCCAAGTCCGAATCTGCTTGAGTTTTCTGAGGGTTCTTTTTATGTCTTTTCTTCTCACTCCACCCATAAACTGCTATAATTATACCATGAATATTTATATTTCGGGGATTTCTGGAACTGGTTTAGGTCCTCTGGCACTTATGGCTAAAGATGCTGGCCTCGGCGTGCGTGGATCCGACTTATCAGAAGGTGCGATTTCTGATGAATTGATCAAGAAAAAAATTAATTTCGAAACTGGGGAACAAGATGGATCTTTTCTCCAAAAACAATTCGATGCGAACCAAGTTGATTGGTTCGTCTATACTTCTGCTTTGCCAGAAGATCATCCTGAGCTCATGCTCGCCAAAAAACTCGGTCTTCGAGTCTCGAAAAGGGATGAGCTGATTGCTTATTTAGTAGAAAAACGAGACCTAAAAATGGTCGCTGTCGCAGGGACCCACGGGAAAACCACGACCACATCTATGATTATTTGGACAGCACTAAATCTCGGCCTGCCAATTTCTTATCTGGTCGGTTCGACTTTACCTTTCGCCGAAGCAGGGCATTACGATAGTAAGTCGAATTTTTTCATTTATGAAGCCGACGAGTATGACCGTAATTTTCTCCATTTCTTCCCTTGGCTATCGGTAATTACCTCTGTTTCATACGATCATCCTGATATTTATAAAACAAAATTGGAATATTTGCAAGCATTTGCCAAATTCGAGGGGCAGAGCGAGTCTGTCATCCGAGGAAGCGGACTAGAAGGTGCAGCAGTAGAGAATCATGAAACATTTGACTTTTCCGACAAATTCCACCTTGCTGGAAAAGCTCGCCGATATGATGCGAACTTAGCAATGCAGGCAATCTTCGAGATGGTCGAGGAAATAGACTTAACGACAGCGCAAAAAAATCTTCTATCTCCGGATTTCTATAATACAGAAGAAATTATTTCTTACGAGGGAAGAACTATAGACGAGACCCTTATCATAGAAATTCTTGATCGTTTCCCTGGAGTCGGTCGTCGATTCGAAAGAATTATCGAAGGAGTTTACTCTGATTATGGGCATCATCCAGAAGAAATCGCTGCCACCATCGAAATGGCGAAAGAAGAGGCCGCCAATCAAAATCGCAAAGGGGTAGTCACTATTTATGAGCCCCACCAAAATACAAGGCAGTATGAGGTCCGAGCCGATTATCGCGATGCTTTCTCTGGGGTATCTCACCTGTTTTGGCTACCAACATATTTAACACGTGAGGACCAGAACCTCGCAATTATTGAGCCAGAAGAATTCATCGCTGATTTGTCCAATAGCGACGTCGCAGAACCGGCAGAAACTGATGCAGAATTAGTAGAACAAATCCGCAAATACCTAGCCGATGATTATTTGATTTTGCTAATGACAGCTGGACCAGCTGACAAATGGTTGCGGAAGGTGGTTCATGGATAGAGTACTAAAATTTGTTGGCGTCGGACTAACAGCAGCTATTGTCGACTACGTAGTCTACGAGCTTTGTTTAATTTTCCTTTTTGGCAATGATGTCAATTTGGTCCCTGTCGCACAAGTCATCTCTCTTCTTTTCTCCACCCTGACAGCTTTCTTGCTCCACAAAAATATTACTTGGAGAGATCGCGATCCAGGGAAGTACGGCATCATCAAATTCTTCATCTGGAACCTAGTCATCATGCTCTCGCTACGAGCTTTCCTCTCCTGGCTCTTTGGTTTATTAACTGGACTATACGAATTCGTATTCTTCATTTTCGGATCGATTAATATTCCTTTTTCCATCGAGTTCATCCAGAGCACTGGCATTTTCGCAATGATGAATATCGTTACTATGGTGATCAACTTCTTCTTCTATAATAATTTCATCTTCGGCAAGGGAAAAGAATCTTCCACGAAAAAGAAATCTTCCTAGAGAGAAAAATCTCCCTCGGAAAAAGCCCTTCCTCCAGAAAAAGAGTCGAAGCCAAAAAAGAAACCTGAGCAAACTACAAAAAGAAAATCAGAGCCGGAAGCAAATAAATCTGCAGAGCATTAGGCAGACCAGAGAAGAACAACAAGGTCAGCAAGAAACTTACTACCACGCCAGCAAAAAGTGCCGACATTTTCTTTTTCGTTAGCCATATTATATAGATTGCAACACCTAGAATCAGGACGCATCCGATTATACCAGATTCGAGAAGTAGGCTAACATACTCGTTCTGGACTATTTCTTTTGGCCCAATTTCGTCTGGCAGGAAATCATTCATCGCTACACCCGCCGAACCTAGACCGGCACCGACAATGATGTATTTCGGATTCGATAACCAAGTTCTAATCGCGATTTCATTAAGACTGAGTCTGCGATTGGTCGATTCTTCGACGTAGCCAGAAAAACTCGATTCTTCTGCTATATCCTCTAATTCTGTTTTTTCTATATCTTCCATTTTTTCTGTATCTTCCGTCTCTTCCGTATCTTCTACTCTTTCTCGCTCTGCCTCTTTTGTCTCTTCTGGGCGAAAATCAATTTTTCCAAGCGACAGATGATGAACAGCTTTCGAGACGCCAGAAAGGAAAGTGTCGTTCGTCGGACTAGCCATTGCCAATAAGCCCAGAGAAGAGAGGGCAATCGCAAAAGAACAGAAGAAGAGAATTACAGCCTGGAAAAAC
>JAZSPO010000104.1:0-1631 GCA_045537505.1 Candidatus Nanosyncoccus sp. | reverse complement strand
CCGCTTGGCCTCCGACTTATTGCCGGACCGATGATACGACAAAATGGTACAGTTCCCAGCCCATTACGCGAGTCGAAAGAATGTGTATCCTCGCGATTGTCACCAGAAACAAAAATTTCGCCCTCCGGTACCACCATATCGACCTCGCCAGAAGTATATTCTTTCGGACCATCCTCATCAGATTTCCTCGTCACTTCATCCGGATTGAAACCGTTCGGATATTCTTCGTTGTAAACCATCAGCACACCATCAAACACCGTAACACGCTCTCCTGGAAAAGCAATCACGCGTTTCACGATGAACTGATCTTGCATTCCATTTTGCTCATTACAGGTCAATGGTCCCGTGGCACTCCCATTGGCAAAAACAATAATCTGTCCACGCTCCGGAACATATTCTTGTCCAAGGAAATGAGCAAGTGTGACCGGCAAACGATTGACAATAATTCTGTCATTACCATGTAAAGTATTTTCCATCGATACGCCTACGACATTATATGAGCGAAAAACATAAGCATTCAAAATCAAAGTGCCTACGACGACTAACAGTACAAAACTCACCAGGGAAAGAGCGTCCTTTAGTAGAGGATGCTTCTGAAAAAAATTCGGTGCTTTTATCTCTTTAACTCTTCTCATTAAATACATTATACCATAAAAACTTTCTATTATATGATTTTAGGTGATAATTTGGTATAATAACTCTATGGCTGATTACGTTTTAATTAGAAGAAGCCGTAACATTATTAGCTCCATACTGCATGTTCTTTTGAATATTCTGCTTGGAGTTGGCTCAATTTTTATTACAGTTATTACTGGTAGCTGGATTTTGGGAGCATTTTTGGTGCTCATTTCGAAATGGCGTATTTTCGCTGTCCGACCTCGTTATTGGCTAGTGAACATCTTGTCCAGCCTTGTAGACTTGAGTGTGGGAATAAGCTTTGTCCTGATTGCATTTTGTTCCGGCACAAACTGGCTTCCTATACATACAATATTAGCTGTCGGATACACACTCTGGCTACTATTTCTCAAACCAAAATCTTCGGAACTTGCCGCCGAAATCCAGTCTCTAATCTCCGTCTTTCTCGGCTCGACTTCCCTCACGATGCTTTTTGCAAGCTCAGATTCTGTATTCTTAACAATAGGCTGTTTCATGGTCGGATTCATTGCTTCTAGGCATTTGCTTGTCCAAAGCGATAATAACGAATTTGGTTTGCTCACTTATGCGTGTGGCTTAATTACTGCAGAGATAGCTTGGCTTTCTAGTTCTTGGTTAATTGTCTATACTTTTGGTTCGACTGGAATCGTCGTACCTCAGCTTTCGATCATTCTGACAATCGTGGCTTTCGTATCAGGCAGAGTTTACAAAGCTGGCATCAAAAACGATGGCGTCATCAAGTTTTCCGAAGTTGCTACACCACTGATATTTAGTGTGCTATTATTAGTAGTATTAATGATTTGGTTTAGCAACCCAATTTTCGATGTACAGTAGATGGGCTAAGTTCGAAATAGGAAAACCATAATAGAAGGAGGAAATATGGCAAAAAAAGAAGTAAAAAATAGCAAGCAATCATCTACTAAAAAATCTAATGGAAAACAAAGGAAACAGCCAGCTTCTAAAAAAGAAGGGAATAT
>JAZSPO010000060.1:0-2974 GCA_045537505.1 Candidatus Nanosyncoccus sp. | reverse complement strand
CATTTACAGCATTTTGTCTGTTATCATTTTTTCCGTTACCTCGAAATCCATTGATGATAGTGGCTCATTTCTTGGAATTATTTTAAATATCCTAGCTTATATCACGAGATACGTGACATTACTCGTACCAGTTACTTTTTCAACTGCCGTTATTGCGACTATCTCGCACCAGCCGAAGAAATATATTATTCTGAGCTGGATTGGCACGATTACTCTATCGCTTACATACGTCGTGCTTTATGTTTTTAACTACTTTGTCTAATTCAGAAAAGTCTCGAAGTAGTAAACCGACAAAAAACCTCCCAGAAAGGAGGTATTTTGGTAAAAATTACGCTTCAGCCTTTTTTGCTTTTTCTGCTTTTTTGGTAGCTTCTTTTTCTGCCTTCTTGACCTTGTTACCAATATTTGCACGAAGTTTCGCCGCTTTTGCTGCACGGGCTTTGAAGCGATCGACGCGACCTTCTGTATCGATAATCTTTTCTTCGCCAGTGAAGAATGGATGAGATGCCGAAGAAATCTGTACCTTTACGAGAGGATATTCTTTCCCATCTGTCCATTTCGTAGTTTCTTCACTTTTTGCAGTAGAACGAGTCAAAAATGAAAAACCTGCTGCTTCGTCAGAAAACACTACAAAACGATAATCTTTTGGATGTAAATCTTTTTTACTCATAATTGGTGACCATTATACCAGAGATTTACAAAAAAGTAAATAGGAAAAACGGCGAGTAAAAACTCGCCGTTTAAACATTACAGAATGGTGTCGAGGTCATCAACAATCTCGTCGATAAAGCCACGCTCTTTGGCATCTTCTGGCAACAGGTAATATTCGACACGTGCCATCTTGTCATATTCTTCCGATGTCATATTGCTATACTTCAGAACATGTTTCTTGATGACTTCTTTTTCGAAGCGACGGTCAAACTCCATCTTATCCTGTGCCTTCAGTCCGCTATCGAATGTGAAATTCGTCCCATCATGCATCAGGAATACCATGTGGGGAAGGGAAAAACGCTTGTGCCATGCAATACCGATCAGAAACGCCATCGAATACCAACCACCGATATTGACCGTATAAACAGGGGTCTTCGACGTTTCAATCGCACCGACCACAGAAAAACCCTCGACTATGTCCCCACCGGGAGAATTAATGTAAAGCCTAATCGGCTTACGTTTCTCTACAGGGACACCAGCATCTTGTCGATTGTATTCTATGATACTGTCAACAATTGCCGAGCAAGTAGATAGTCCGAATTCATCACAATCCGGATCAAAAGCCGAAATTGATGAAGTTAAGTACAACCGACGATCCGTTTGGACAAGATACCTATCATAATCTTCGAGTATCAAATTCAACTTCGTATTCTCCGGTAAAGAATTGACCATTTCTACACCACCTCCTTTTAAAAAACAACTCGTACCTAAATACGACCCACGCAGTAATTCTCGTATTTTACCAGATTTACTTGTTTTTTTCAAGATGTATGATATAATGAACTTATTATATTAATTAATGAAACAGTTTCACGGAGTTTTCCTGCGTTTGATATAATCCACAGATTATATCCAGTGAAAAACTGAGTCGGCGTTAAGTTCCATGAAACGAAGCGAAAGGAAAATTAAATGTCAGAAAAAGTTGACATCAAAGCCTTGTTGGAAGCAGGTGCTCATTTTGGCCACAAAACAAGCCGTTGGCACCCAAAAATGGCTCCATATATTCACAGCCGTCGACAAGGTGCACATATTATTAACCTTGAAAAAACTGTGTATGGACTAGAAAAGGCCCTCCCACAATTAACTAGTATCGCGAAAAGTGGCAAGAAGATTCTCTTCGTTGGCACGAAAAAGCAAATGAAAGAAGTCGTCAAAAATGCTGCTGAATCAGTTGACATGCCATATGTCACGGTACGTTGGGTCGGTGGTACTCTAACCAATGTTGAAACCGTTAATCGCCAGATCAAAAAAGTAAAAGATCTCGAACGACGTATGAAGAGTGGTGAACTTGAAAATCGCTACAACAAACTCGAGGTCCAGCGTTTCCAGGAAGAAATCGATCTTCTCAACGAACGCTACGGTGGAATCAAGGAAATGGCAGAGCAGCCTGCAGCAATCATTATCGTTGACGCTCTGGAAGACAAAAATGCTATCAAAGAGGCAAATACACTTCATATTCCAGTTTTTGCAATTACAGATTCAAATATCGATCCAACTAATATTGATTACGTCATTCCTGCAAATGACGATTCTATCAAAGCAACCACTTTGATTCTGAGCTATTTTACAGACGCTATCAAAGCTGGAAAAAGTAACGCTCCAAAAGTCGAACCAGCCAAAAAAGCTAACACAACCAAGAAAACTGAAAAATAATTGTATCAAAATTAAAAAGGAGGACTAAAAATGGCAGAAGCCAAAATTTCAATCGAACAAATTAAGAAGCTAAAAGAACTTTCCGGCGTTGGCCTAACAGATGCAAAGCAAGCTTTGGTAGAGGCAAAAGGCGATTTCGATAAAGCTCTAGAAGCTATGCGGAAAAAAGGTCTCACAAAAGCAGAGAAACGTGGCGATCGCGAAACACGCGAAGGACTAATTGAATCCTATGTTCATGATGGCCGTATCGGTGCAATCGTGGAAGTAAACTGTGAAACTAGTTTCGTCGCAAAAACCGACGAGTTCAAAGATTTAGCCCACAAAATCGCTATGCAAGTCGCTTCTATGGCTCCACTTTATGTCTCAACTGAAGATATCCCAGCCGATGTGATGGATGCTAAGAAAAAAGAATTTGAAGAGAACTTCAAAGGTCCAGAAAAAATGAAAGACCAGATCATTGGTGGACAAGTAAAGAAAGCTTTCGCAGACAAAGTATTGATGGATCAACCATACATTCTCGACGACACAAAAACCGTCGCAGAGTTTATCAAAGATTCCATCGCCAAAACTGGTGAAAATATTGCAGTTCGTCAGTTCAAACGCATCGAAC
>JAZSPO010000110.1:0-17735 GCA_045537505.1 Candidatus Nanosyncoccus sp. | reverse complement strand
CTTTGTCTAGTTTTGTGGCTATTTCGGAGAATGTGTTTGATGGTGCGACGAAGACATTGACATCTGTTCCGTTTGTCGCTTCTTCTAATGTAATGCCAGGGTACTTTATGGGATCATAGAATTTTGTTTCATGCCCATTATATTCTGCAATTTTTGCGAGTGCACTTCCGAAAGCACCTGCACCTAAAAATGTAATCTTCATATCTAAATTATAGCATTATTTATGCTTTTTCTCTAAGACAACGAGATTCTCGAGATGTGGTGTGCGTGGGAAAAAGTTGAATGGCACCATGCAATTGATCTGGTATTTAGATTTCAGGAAGGCGACATCCCTTGCTTGGGTGGCTGGATTGCAAGATAAATAAATAATTTTTTCTGGAAGTATTTCTAGTAGTCTGTCGATTAGCTTTCGGTCACATCCTGCCCTCGGTGGATCGAGAATTACTGTCTGATCTGGAGCAATGTAGTCGAGGGCTTCTTCGGCATTAGAAAGAACAGGCGTTATAGAAGAATTATTTATTTTTTGTTTTCTATCATCACAGTTTTTCTTCAGTTCGCTATAGGCTGCTTTGTTCGATTCTATCAACACTAATTCTTTATTATCTGCGACGGATAATCCGATTGTTCCTACTCCAGAATAGAGATCAAGTACTTTAGCTCCAGTAATGTGTCTTTTTATCTCTTTCAAAGCCATTTCATAAACTGGCAGATTTATTTGGAAAAAACCATTTGGCGAGTATGTATAAGTCTTGCCTAAAATATTATCGGAAAGATTTTCAAAAACTGGATGCGACTTGCCGTTTTCTAGAAGTCCACCTGAGATGATGCCCTCCTGGTTAGTTCGTAATAATAATGATTGGTACTTTCGAGCTTCTTCGTTTCTAGCATTCAAATCATCAACAATCGATTGTGCTTTTTTGAAAATCGCTGGGATTTCGATGGAAGAATGAGTGATGGGAATTTTTCTATGTGAACCGCGTTGATGAAAAGCTAAAAAGATTTTTTCTTTTGTGATATCCCAATAGAGAGAGTATTCCATTTTGTTACGATAGAATAAATCCTTCCCATCTGTCTGGACATTATTTAGCAAAAAATCTTGCTCGTCAAAAGTGATATCATTCTGCCGAAATACTTCGGCTAGTAATACTTCCTTTTGCTTCAGTTCGAAATCATAGGACATTATTTGCCAAGGTGAAGTAGCCAAATAGCACTCGTCTGGAGGGTTAATGCGATGCGGTGATGTGTTGGTTGTCTCATTTGCTATTGCTTCAAAATAAGAGGACTTTTCCATTACTGTTGTAAATTTTACAACAGTTTCACCTGGTAAGACATTCCAGAAAAATCCTTTTTTTCCATCCTCCCTAGTGCCGATTCCCTGCCCTCCAGGGACTAGTTTTTCAATGAAAATTTTTTCGCTAGTTATTACTCTTGGTTTTTTCATAAAACTTATTCATATCTCAGAGCTTCTATAGGGTCTTTTTTCGCTGCACGACGTGCTGGTGCCGTTCCGGCGATGAAAGCGATAAGCATAATAACTATGGTAATAATAAGCATGTTAATTGGATTGAACACTACGAGATGGAATGTCGGAAAGTCTGACAAGAATGTATTGTGTGCTAGTGCGTTAGCTGAATAGCCAATGATCATAGAGGCAATAATTCCAATTACGGAGCCCCAGAAACCTAGAAGGATCGCTTCGATCGAAAACTCCAGAAAGATTTTGCTTTTTCCCATGCCGAGAGCTTTTTCTAGACCAATCTCTCGAGTACGTTCTTGAACTGACATGAAAAGTGTATTGATAATTCCAATCGCTGCAGCAATTAGAGCAATCCCACCGAAAATATTAAATACAATCAAGATGACATCGAAAAATGTTCTTATCATCCCTACGGTGTCATCTACTGTAATGAATTCATAACCAATGTCACGAAAACTCTCACGGATCGAGTCTATTTTTTCTGGATCGATATTTCCTACTGCAATAATATTTTGTTCACTACTTTGTGGTACGCCCTCCATGGAAAGATTGTAGATTTGATTATCCAAAATCTTGTTGATGTGTAAATCGCCATCCATGGAAAGTATGCCAGGTGCTTGGACGCCGACGATTTTTGCTTCTACAATGGCAAGACAATCTTCATCATTGGACACAACATAACATTTGGCTGTTTGTTTTGTGGCGATCTGTACGGTTTTTCCGATGGCATCTTCCACGCTGTCTAAGCCCAATGGTCCCAGCCAATCCTCATTGATTAATAATTCTGCCTCAGAAGAAGAATGATCAGGCATTCTGCCAGCTGATAAATCAACGTTGAAATTCCCTTCAGGAAAATATTCGAGTGAGACGTTATATTTTTTGGTGGCATCTTTTAGTCTCATCCACTCTGGCGATAAAATATGAAAAATTTCAAGCTCCTCTACTCCATCCACGGCACGCATTTTTTGGAGGTCTTCTTCAGAAATATTAGCACTGAGAAAACTACCAGTTTTGTCGTTATACTCCGTGACCTTACTCATACTTGTGCCGCCCATTGCTCCGGCGAATTGTTCATACATTGCCGAGGGAAATACTTCAATGAAACTATCTCCGCCGATTGTGGCAACTTGTTTATCGATGAAATCATTTACACCAGAATTAATCGCATTGCTCAAAATAATCGTAAAACTTCCGACGAAGACCGCTAAAATGGTCAAAAATGTTCGAGTCTTACTTCTAAATAGGTTATGATTTGCCGTTCTTATCAAATCAAAAAGTTTCATATTCCCCCTTAATTATTCATATCTTAGCGCTTCGATCGGATCTTTTTTGCTCGCTCTTCTAGCAGGGAGAATACTGGCAATAAAGGCAATAAACATAATAGTAAGGACTACAGGAATGATGGTCGCTGGTGTATACTCAACGAGATTGAAGGTCGGAAAATTCTTCATGAATCCATCTGCGCCATGAGCACCTGAATTGATGAATGTGCCGAGTAAGATTGAGACAATAGTACCAAGTACCGATCCCCAGAAACCGAGCATGATTGCCTCGATAGAAAAACTAAGGAAAATTCTACTTCGGCTCATACCAAGAGCTTTTTCTAGGCCAATTTCACGAGTACGTTCTTGGACCGACATATAAAGAGTGTTTACAATACCGATGACCGCAGCAAGTAGAGCGATGTAGCCAAATGCAGTAAAGATGGTGATAATGACATCGAAGAATGATTTGATCTGCCCCATGATGTCTTCAAGAGTGACGGCAGTTAGACCGATTTCATCTAGTTTGGATTTTATCTCTTCGACAGAGTATTTTTCATAATCATATTCTGCAGCAATAGTATATACCTTGTCTTTTTCGACAGCTGGAAGATATTTCGTGTTTTCGTCATAAAGTTTGGCATTTAGCGTGCTATTGATGACCATAGAACCACCACTAATTACGGATGGGGCTTGAACTCCAACGATTGTTGCTGGGAAAGTAACAAGCTCCTTAGTAACTGGATCAGACCAGACGAAATTGAGAGTTTTGCCAATGGCTTCTTCGGCATTTTTGTAACCAAGTTCTGTTGCCCATTCTTCGCTAGGAAGAAGAAGCTGATCTTCCGAAGAGTTGTTGTCAATCATTTTACCAGCTAGGAGATGGAAATGGACGCTATTATTTGTCATTAGATTAAGTGTGGGGACGAATTTTTCGCCATTTTCGACGCTTTCGACATAAGTTATTGTGCTAAATTTTCCATCAAGGACGGAATCTTTGATAATTCCTGGGAGATCTTTGACTTTGTCAATCTGTTCTTGGGTGATGGCGACTAGACCTTGTTCGTTGGTATCGCCACTGGTATATTTTTTTGGTGTACCAGAGTATGAACTGACTTGAATCGCAGATACATCACTTCCATCCGTCTTTTTGCCATACATTTGGATGAGCCCTTCGCCACCAAAGGCAGCAGACTGGTCATCGAGAAAGCTATTCATAGCAGCCTGAGTAGCACTAGTAGTGACAATACAAAAGCTACCAATGAAAATAGCCAAGATAGTTAGAATTGTACGAGTCTTGTTGCGTAAAAGATTGTGATTTGCAGTCTCTATTAAATCGGAGATTTTCATTATTATCTCCTTTCGTTTGCTTTTTTGACGCGTGCAGCTTCTGTTTCGCGTCTAACATTTGCTTTTTTCTGGGAATCTTTTCGAACTGTTTGATCGGAAATAATTTTACCATCGGAAATGCGGATAATACGATTGCAAAGTTTGGCCAGATCTTCGTCATGTGTGACAATAATCAAAGTGACACCTTTTTCTTTGTTAAGCCTGAATAGCAAATCTGTGATTTTGTCTCCAGTGGCAGAATCAAGGTTGCCAGTAGGTTCGTCAGCAAAGATGATCTGCGGATTATTGACAATGGCACGAGCAATACAAACACGCTGTTTCTGGCCACCAGAAAGATCAATCGCTTTATTTTTCAGCTTGGACTCTAGCTCGACGGTCTTCAGGGCGTTTTCGGCTTCTTTTTTGCGAGTTTTGCGGCCGATTTTGGCAATTTTCAGTGGTAAAAGAACATTTTCTAAGACTGTGTCATTTGCGTTCATGAAGAACTGCTGAAAGACAAAGCCAAAACGCTCGTTTCGGAGATGGTTTAGTTCCTTATTTTTCAATTTGTTGGCATTTTTGCCGTCGATAAGAACTTCGCCTTTGGTCGGACGATCAAGCAAGGCGAGAAGATGCATGAGAGTCGATTTTCCAGATCCGGACTTACCGACAATTGCGACGGATTCGCCCTCGTAGATACTTAAGTTGATATCTTTTAATGCTGTAAAGGCAGTAGATTTCTTGCCATAGATTTTGGTAAGGTTCTTTACCTCTATTATTGTTTTCATTAATATTTCCTTTCAGATTATTTTGGTGATTAAGCCCTCAAAGAATAAAATCCTGCACTCGCTTCGCTCGTAATTAATTTTCCGCGAGATTGACGTCTCTAGAAAATTAATGGCTGGGCCGGCAGGATTCGAACCTGCGAATGACGGGACCAAAACCCGTTGCCTTACCACTTGGCGACGGCCCAACACACTGTTTATATTAATATAAAACCCCAGAAAAATCAACCAAAATGGGATAGTGTTTTGTCGCTAATTCATTCCTTGTGACGTCGCAGAAATAAGAAAACTTTGTAAATCGATTATCGTTCCATCAGCACGCTGGGCTAATGTAGTGGTATAGCCCAAGAGATCGCCAGTGTCACTTACTGCGTCTGATTTGTAGAATTTGACAACTTCTGCAACTCCATTTAATTGTCCACTTGTCTGGAAAGATCGCGTTTGTAATGACATCAAGACTGGGATGTAGTGGACAGTGCCGTCCGATAGTAGAACGATAATAACGTCACCACCAGTCGATTGGCCACTTTCGGCAAAAGCGATATCAGCGATCTTTTTGTCGAATGGCACAGTGAATAATTCCCTTTCATTCTTTCCGGAATCAACGCCGTAAAAATCCTTGACATATTCCCAGTAGACATAGACTTCGATGGCCGAGTTTTCCGTATTAATATACGCTCCAATTACGGACTTTCCCTCTGCATTCGTTCTATGTTTTCCCAATCGATAAATAATATCAGAATCTGGATTGACAATTTTACTTGGGTAAAATCCGAGTGCTTTTGCTGAATAATCTTGGTCCGAAGTCGAAATCGAAGAACTACTATTACCATTGTTTGAAGAAACCGATGTCTTTGGTTTGTTGACTAGAGACCAAACTGCGATGGTAGTAGAAATAAGAGCAATAACTCCGAGGATTACGCTCAAAAAGACTAATTTTTCATTCACAGTGCGTGATTTTAACTTATCAAGTAAGCTCTCTTTTTGCACAGGATATTTCGAGGGAGCAGAAGAAAAATCTTTGTTTGGATCGATGGAAGGTTTCTGGAACGTAGGCTGAGCAGATAGATCGAAAGATGATGTAGCAGAATTCTGAGTGCTGACAAAATTATTTCGCTGTGGACTATTCTCGAGGATTGGATTCGCAATATGGTTTTGGTCCGAAGGTGTTTGTTCAAGAGTCTGGCCGAAATTTTGGCTAGAAGACTGACTCGGCACTGCATTAAATACTGGATTCGGTGCAGGATTAACGGCTGGTGTCGGCTCTTCTCTATGGAAGGAATTAGAACTTTGTTGGAAGAAAGGATCACCAGAATAGACTGGAGGAGCTACTTTCTTTGGCTCCGGAGAAGAAGCTGCTTCCCCGAATTTTGGCATAGAATTATTTTGCATATTCACCCTCTTATTTAGTCCATTATAGCATAAGTTTTATTATTGCTGAAAAAAACTTTATCAATTATAATAATAAGCAGTATGGATGAAGATTCCGAAAAAGAAAGGTCGCTCGGTGCCTACGAGAATATGACTGGGTATGAGTCTAGTATCCGGCCTGATTTTGAGGCCCAGCAAAATAATTCCGGCGAAAGTACAGTCGACAAAGCGAAAAATACTCTCAAACGTGGAGAAAAAGCAGCTATCAAAAAAGGACTAGAAGTCGGTATCGATGCTCTGACTGGCGGAACAGGTGGATCAGCACTCAAGGTCGCAGAAAAAGGTGGTGGGGCTGCTGGTTTGGCCGATGCAATTGCTGGCTCTTCTAAAGACGATGAAGGAATGTCCTCTTCGCTAAAAGCTGTTGCCATTGCGGCAGCACCTGCTGTTGGTATTGCGGCAGTCCTCGTCATTGTTATTTATGGAGTTTCATCTTTTGTCGGACAATGGCTCTTCCCTGATGGTTACCGGAACAGGGTTCGCGAAGACAACAACTCGACTGCAGTATCGACGACCAAGCGTTCCGACGAATATATGAATGAATATCAGCTAGGGGAAAACCAGTCATCGAAATATGGCGATGTAGTGTTTAATAATATGGAACCGACTGCTTTACAGAAAGGCAATATGGCTGATTACAGGATTTATTATTCTGATGAAGGTGGAGAGAAAGCATTACTATTTGGCAATATTTCTGAACCTGAAATGATTATTGTGTCGGATTCTGCAGTTTCCGCAAATGGCAAAGAAAGGATTGCGCAAGGGGGTGAATCTATTACCGACTCATCTTCTGATGATAATTTTTCTCTCGAAGACCGCAAAGCAGAAATAATTGCAAACCTGAAAGTTTCGGCTGATACAGGAAAGGTATATGGCTTTACGGAAGCGATGAATGTCTGGAAATTCAAACAGCAATATATTATGGCGACGAAGACATGGAGAGGAGATGTCTCGGGATGGTACAACCAGTCACAGGAAGTGACGCAGAAGCGTACCGCTATTTCCAGAAATAATTTCAAAGATTTTACTCTGACGGGTGATAATGAGAAAAACGAAGAAGAATTTATCAAAATGACTAAGGAAGCGACAGCGAAAAACCTAGGGGCAGAAGACGCCAAGGGAGGTAAGTCATATCAGGAATTAGTAGAGGAAGTTGCGAAAAACTCTTCTGATCCGAACTGTGGAGCGAGTTCTGCGGCGACCGATATCGAGGGTATTTATAACTCCGTCCAGACCGTACAACAAGTAACGGCAGGTTCTCTCATGATGGAAGCGATTGATAAAACGATTGCAGGAAAAGGCGAGGAAGCTCCTCTTACGGCTGCGATGAATATTTTCTTCCGGGCTGGAGCTGCAGATACGGAAGGAATCCATAATCTCTTTGGCAGTGGCTCGCTTGACCAAGGTAACGAGAATCTTTTGGCAGCGAGTGGACAGGCGAACATCGGTGGCAATGGTACAGCGAATCTCGCCGCTGGTGATCCGGACGATATTAGAGTTTGTTTCTATGAAGGAAACACCCATGAACATGATGGTGAAGGTGGATTAATCACGAAGATTGGCTCGATGTTCAAGAAAGTCGCTGCTTGGGTGAAAGGTGCTTTTGATTCTTTGTCCAATTTCCTGAAGAAATTAGTTGGTTGGGGAGGTGTTGGGGATCCAGGAGTTGCTAACGCTGTACTCCAGCAAACGGTCGAAAAATTCGAGAATAATGAAGACAGGACATATTTTTCTGGCGAAGATGACAAGGTATTAGGTGAAGCGATGCGAAACGCGACCGAAAAGATGTATGGCGAGCATGCCAAAGGCTTCGGTCAGGTATCTGGGGACGAGGGAGCAGCGAAGATGACATATCTTGCTCACCAGGAAATAATTGCCGAGCAGGCCGAATTCGACCAGCGTACCAAGAGTCCTTTCGATATTTCTTCCCGTTATACTTTTCTGGGTAGTATTGCTTATAGTTTAATTCCGATGGCGATTTCTTCCCAGTCTCTTTCTCTGACTTCGACTCTTGGCAAGCTTGGGACGATGGTGGGGAACGCTGTTGCGTCCCTTACTCCGGCATCGAGTGCAGTTTCGCTTAGTGGCCTGCAGGACTCTCAGGGTGATTGTGTGAAGTCAAATTCCACGATTTCTTTTGCTAATGCTTATTGTAATGACTACCAGAATACTGATTTATCGATGACTGGGAAAGGTCCGGTCGATATTTTTGAAACAGTTGCCGACCTTCGCTACGACGAGGGTGGATATGTTTATCGAAATGAAGAAGGTGGACGTGATCCCGATATAGATCCAGATTATGGCGATGGACCGGTTAATCCGGCAGAAAACGGCATTTCTCCGACTCACTGGGGAGAACCTACAAACAAAGTGCCAGGAACGGTTTCGCATGGATGTGAAAGTGACTGGGAAATTGAGATTGTAACAAACCCAGATACAGGAGCTGTAACAGAACTTTACAATCTTGATAAGCCGATTGAATGGAAGTATTCACGTGTAACGAATTTTGAGTATGCTGGGTACGAATCTGGCTGGCGAAATGTTAAGAAAGACGGAACGAAGGGCATGGAAAATGCGAAGAATGATGATGCTCCGGGTGAGTGTGAGCTGGATTTCTATATCGATCCGAAAACGAAACAGCCGAAGATCAATCTGAACGGTTCTCTTGCACAGTTCCAGATTCTGGCTGGACAACGCACATCGGAGAAAGGAGATCCAGATGCCCAAATTATTAGTCGTTTAACAAAGATTGATTTTACAAAAGGCCGACTTCATCCATGTGCCGTAGGCCAGAAGGAAGAGTGCGAAGAATATGAAGAAAAATATGGTTGGACAGATGATGAGTCAGTTACTGCGTCTAGTGCCATTATGTCTAGGTGGATCGGTGGAACGACTTATACGTATTATACCCACGACATTGGGAGCATCAAGACTGGAATGAGTGAAAGCGAAATGGACGTGAGATTTCGTGATCCGACTATGGGCAATCAATATTTCTGGAATGAAATAAAATGGTATCAAGCTTTCGTTGAACTGCTTGGCTGGATGGAGTCGAATGGTATGGTATCTGCCAATACCAGCACGGTAAATCAAGCAATCGCACAATACTATAAGGAAAATCCTCTTGATAATTCTTATGAAGGTATAATAGCACGTTATTCAGGTAAGAAAAAAGAGCAGGTCATCGCAGTATTTAATCTGATGCAATATGTTGCTTTCTTGGCGAAGTATGACCCATCGAATTTGTATCCGATGCCTGTTCCGCTGCCAGATATTTTACAATATGATAATGGCGAGATTGTGGCTCAATCGGAACAAGTAATTCAATCGCTTGCCATCGTCTATGATGAACTGAGAAATCGAACAGTTACAGTATAGAGATAATACTTATCGTTAATATTGCATTTTTCAAAGAAGTGTGATATAATATAAGAGTAATATTGTATATTTGTACTTTAGGAGATTAGGAGGTGTGGTATGAAAAGGCGCAAGTGTTGTATCGTTTTTTTGTTGATTTTATCAATATTCTTCATTGGATGCAGAAGGGAGGTTGTCCATGATGGCTACGCTTCGGAAGAGGCCAAGGAAAGCTTAAAAAATATCGATGAAGTCTTTGTCGAAAAAGAGGAAATTATTAGAAGAGACAAAGGAGTATCAGAGAAAGAGCCAGACGAAACTAAGGAATCCACAGAGGTATCAGAGGCCACTGAGACGGTCGTCTCTGAGGACCCAGTCGGCGATGATGTTTCTGACGTTTCTGGGATCTTTACATTTGATCCAAATGATGTTGATTGGCACGATTACTGTGACGAGGATGGTTTCGACGTCGATGAGTATGCCAGTGCTTTGGGTTACGAAGTCTATTGCTATCAAGACAAAAAGGCTATGGCTTACAATTTCGACAAGAATGGAATTAGATACAATGTTATAAACCAATATTTCGTATTCACTCTTGGCTATCTATGCGAAGAAGATGGATACAGTCATGCAATCGATTTCTCACCCTATGTTAAGAGGAAAAACACTGAAGGAATTAGGATCTATTCGGCATGTGACGAGAAGATTCTTCCGCTTAACGCTATAGAAGATATAGCTGTGGGAATGAAATATTTTATGACTACGGATAAAATTGTGGACAGTGAAATACCAATTTCCGATGAATATTGGATTAGCCGAGATATTGTTGATTGCCACTTTGACGAAAATGGAACTGCCGTTATAGATTCCATCGTTCAGACGATTGATAGCACAATTATAAACGAAAAGAAATAGTCCCACCTTGGGGTCGCTTTTATGAGCGACCCTTTTTAATGCTTTTTGCGATAATCCTCAATCGCAGCAGCGAGTGCCTGGTTGCCAAGTACAGAGCAATGGAATTTATGTTTCGGAAGTCCCCCCAGATAATCTTCTATCTCTTCGGCTGTGATATTTTCTGCTTCTTTTAGACTTTTTCCAATTGCCAAATCAGAGAGAGCAGAGGTACTTGCAATCGCCGAGGCGCAGCCGTAAGTTTTCCATTTCACATCTGTGATTTTTTGTTTCTCGTCGACCTTAATCATCATCAGCATCTGGTCTCCACAAATTGGATTGCCGACAACCCCCTTTCCGTCATACTGATATTTGCTTTCGTCTCCCATCAGAAAATTATGAGGATTGAGAAAATGTTCTTTGACAATTTCGCTATAAACCCAAGGCGAGCCGGCTAGAAAACCATTGGCAGCGTTTCTATTTTTTTTATCCTTCATCTTCCTCTCCTACTTTTATGGTGCTAATGCTTTGTAATCTTTTGACAATTCTGGGCAAGTATTTCATTACTGTATCGATATCCTTCTTGGATGTTTCTTTTCCAAGTGAGAAACGGATCGAAGAATGTGCGATTTCTGCATCGTTTCTCGTCGCCATAATCACATGAGATGGCTTCCCATCTCCAGAGGCACAGGCAGAACCAGTCGAAACGATGATTTCTCCTTCTGCATCCAGATATAGCTGAATCGATTCTCCTTCGGCAGCTTCAAACGAACAATTCAATAGATGTGGCAAACATTTTATCTTTCCATTTTCTGTCTCATAAATTGGGGAGTTTATACTAGAAAAAGGAACCTCATCGGTGATTCTTTTTGCTAGTAGATTTCGTAATGGAAGGACTTTTTCTTCGTATTGTCTTGCCGTGTTTTGCTCACGAACATATTTCGCTGCTGCACCGAAGCCAGCAATGTTAATAGTCTGATATGTGCCAGCACGTTTCCCTTTTTCCTGGTGTCCACCGACGATGAATGGTCTAAAAGGGCTTCCACTTTTGACGAATAATGCTCCGATACCAACTGGACCTCCGATCTTGTGCGAGCTTAAGGTCATATAGTCGACATTCATTTTCTTAACATCGATTTCTATCTTTCCTAATGCTTGTGTGGCATCTGTATGAAACAACGCTCCTTTTTCATGTGTTTTTTTGGCGAATGATGCGATATCTTGAATCGTGCCGAGTTCATTGTTTGCCAACATGATAGATACGAGTTTCGGCTTTTTCTCTAGTAAATTGTTGAACTTTTCTGGCAGGACGAACCCTTGTTCATTCACTGGGATGATATCCGTTTTACAGCGTAATTTCGCTGATTCTAATAGAGATGGATGTTCAATTGCAGAAACCAAAACTTGTTCATTCTCAAAAATATTAGTGACAGTGTTATTGCATTCTGATCCCCCAGATGTGAAAATAATTTCTTCTGGCTCTGCATTGATCAGTTTTGCGATTTCTTCTCTCGCTTCTTCAATAATATTCATTGCGAGGTGTCCAGGAGTATGAAGAGCCGAAGGATTACCAGCATAGTCCATTGCAGAAATCATGGCTTTTTTTACCGAATCAAGCAGAGGGTTGGTGGCAGAAAAATCTAAATAAATCATTCCTGCCCCTATTCGATTTTGGTAATTTCACCATTTTTGAGATGCAATAATCTTTGGTTGCGAGAACCTCGAAATTTCAGAGTCAGATCTCTCTCTTCCAGAATGAATGGACCGTCGATCAGGGCATCTAAGGATTTTAGAAATTCCCATTTCGCTCCACCGATCTTCTTTAGTTGTTCATAAGTATAGCCTGTAAAACTCCAGATGTTCCAACCAAGTTCTTTGCGACAATAATCAGCAATCTCCTTGCAAGCTTCTGGCTGTTCAAATGGTTCGCCACCACAAAAGGTGATGCCTGACTGCCCAGGGAATTTTGCCAATCGTTTTTTTATTTCTTCCGTATCGACCAAGAAGCCACTCTCGAAATCCCAAGTTTCTGGGTTCTGACAACCTTTACAATGTCGATAACAGCCCTGTGTCCAGAGTACTGCTCTTAGACCATAGCCGTTGACAATATTGTCATGCTCTAGAGGACCACTGAGTCGAATTTCCATCTATGCCTTTCCCAATGCCGCTTTTTTCTGTGTTTTTTTCGCTTCGCGGGCAGCTTTTTCTTTTTTGGTATAGACGCCATTTTTGTGGTTCGCTTTGCTGCCTTTCACAGGACCGACACTGTGTTTGACACGGGCAGCCTCTTCTGCCTTTTTGCCATCATTCCAACGTTCCAACGAGCCGACAAGATAACCTGTGATGCGGCGAAGTCTCTCGAACAATACGTCGTCTTCCAAACGTCCACAGCTTGGGCAACGATCGCCTTTGATAATTCCTGCAAAGCCACAAACAGGGTCGCGGTCGACTGGGTGGTTGACCGAACCGTATCCAATGCCAGAGTCGTGCATATGTCGGATAACCGATTCGAAAGCTTCGATATTGTCAGATGGATCACCATCAAGTTCGATGTAGGAAATGTGACCAGCATTACAAAGGGCATGATATGGTGCTTCGATGTCGATTTTCTCGAATGCTGAAATTGGGAAATAAACTGGCACATGGAAAGAGTTCGTATAAAAATCCCTATCTGTCACACCATTGATTTTGCCATATTCTTTGCGATCAATTTTCGTGAAGCGTCCCGCGAGACCTTCGGCCGGAGTAGCGAGTAATGAGAAATTAAGTTTATACTTCTTGGTATACTCGTCACAGTTTTCTCGCATATGTGCAATGATATCAAGACCAAGTTCCTGGCATTCTTCCGACTCGCCGTGGTGTTTGCCAGTCATAGCAACGAGACATTCTGCTAGGCCGATGAAGCCAATGGACAAGGTGCCATGTTTGATCACGTCGCGTAGCTTGTCGTTCCAACCTAATTTTTCAGAACCAAACCAGTTCCCTTGTCCCATCAGGAATGGGAAGTTGCGTACATGTTGATTTGCCTGGAATTCGAAACGTTCTAGTAGCTGATCTTTGACCAGTTCCATGACATTGTCTAGATCTCTGTAGAATCCAGACCAATCTGCTTCTTTTCTTTCCTTTAGACATATACCATTTTTTATACCTAAGCGAACGAGGTTGATAGTAGTGAAAGAAAGATTACCACGCCCTGTCACGATGCCATCAGATTCTGGGAAGCAGGAGCCAAATACACGAGTACGGCATCCCATGGTAGCGATTTCCGTACGGTAATCACCAGGTTTGTAATACTGTAAGTTGTATGGAGCATCGATGAAGCAGAAATTTGGGAAGAGACGCTTTGCTGATACTTCCATGCTGCGTTTGAATAAATCGTAGTTTGGATCTTCTGGATTATAATTAATTCCCTCTTTCACTTTGAAAATGGAAATTGGAAAGATTGGAGTTTCACCTTTGCCAAGACCATTCATGGTCGCCTCAAGCAGATATTTGCTTACCAAGCGTCCAGATGGAGAAGTATCTGTTCCGAAGTTGATAGAAGTAAATGGAACTTGAGCACCAGCACGGGAATGCATTGTATTAAGATTGTGGATAAATCCTTCCATTGCCTGGAAAGTTTGCTTTTCTGTATCCTCGGCAGAAGCTTCAATGACGCCAGCTGGGACTTTCAATTTCGCTAATCTCTTGTCCTCGCCGTATTTGATATCGTCTGGGATAGTGATTTTGAGACTTTTTCCTGTAAATTTGTTGTATTTTTCGATGTTACGGCGAAGAGATTTTTTGAAGGTTTTATCGACGCCTGGTGCCATTGCATAGTCAAAGTTCGGAATGGATTGTCCGCCGTGCTGCTCGTTTTGGTTCGCCTGGAGAATAATAGCAGCAAGTGCAGCGTAAGAGCCAATGGAATTCGGTGTACGGAGGTGTCCATGTCCAGTATTGAATCCACCATTTGCGAATAAATTCAGAGGGTCTGTCTGGCAACAAGTCAGTGTCCCAGTCGCGTAGAAGTCTAAATCATGAATATGGATATCACCATTATCATGGGCATAGGAAAAGCGAGGATTCATCAGGACTGTTTTAGCAAATTCCTTCGAGCCTTCTGCTCCGAACTGAAGCATTTTGCCCATAGCAGAGTTTCCATCGACGTTGGCGTTTGAACGCTTGATATCGGAGTCTTCCGAAGCATCTGCAAGGGAAATTTTCCTATAAGAATCCATGAGATTGGATTTCGCCTCACGTGTGCGATTCCTCTCCTGGCGGTAAGTAATATAGGCTTTTGCGGTCTTTTTGAAGCTAGAATCCATCAAGACGCTCTCAACAATGTCTTGAATCTGCTCAACGCTAGGAGTCCTTGCTTTGATTTCTTCTTCCGCACGTTTTAGTACTTTATCTGTCAATTGTTTAGCACGATCGTACTTGAACTCTTCCGTGGATGCACCGGCTGCAGCGATAGCATCTGTAATTTTTTCGGGATTAAAGTTGACGATTTTGCCGTCACGCTTCTTAATTTTTTTGAACATAAGAATTATACCTCCTTAATATGTTATGTCCATATTTTTTGTTTTTTCTGGATTTATTCTAAATTGGCAGACGCTATATTTAGTGTCTGGTCTTATTTTATGACACTATATGTAGCGTGTCAATAGAATTTATGGCTAATTTCGTTGTATTATTTACAACATAATGACAATTAATGAATTTATTGTATAATTATTTCATGTCTCGTCAGAAAAACTATCAGTTTTCTCAATTTGTACCGGAAAAATGTTGGGTAGGTGATATTCACAAGATTTGTTATGCAACGAAAGAAGAGGCCGAGGTTGCTGCCAAAGTCGCCGAACATGATCATGGTGCACCGCAACTAAGTGTTTACAAGTGTGAATATGGTAACCATTGGCATTTGTCATCTGGTAGTTAGCGTCTGCCGGAATTCGGTGCCAAAACCACTGGGAAGGTTTCTTTCTTTTCCAATGTATTGCCATATCCTCCATCTTCTACTTCCCCATATTCTTTATTTTCTATTCCTTGCCCATTGATGTAATGGATTTTTCCGAAATCGCCTTCATTTGAAATCGGAATAAAACTAATGGAAGAATTTTCATTATATTGGTCGATTTTTATCGAATCTTGATAGTTTATGCCAATTGGAGCTTCATCGATTAGAACAAGAGTCGCGATGGTGTTCTCGAGCTTTTCATATTCGACTTTGAGAGTACCATCTTGTTTTGATATATTTCTGATATTTATATCTGGCTCTATCGATAAATTATTATCAATAATGACCTTGGCTGAGGCAGTAGAAACTAGACCACTGGCACTGGTCGCCCTTACTTGGACGAATCCAGATGTTTCGTTTTCGTATGTTTTACTGATCGATGGAGAATCTGTAGTCGTCTCAAAAAGTCCATCAAAATCTAAGTCCCATTCATATTTCTCTGCAGCCTCATCGGTTATGGCAGAAAATAATAGTTCTTCGTTCGTCATTCCAAAATATTGGTCAATTGGAAAAACGATGTTTATACGATTAAGAAGCTCTTCGCCGAGTATTTTTTCATTAAAACTCTGGTATGTTCCTCCATTGGTCGCATCTGTTATTTTTTGATAACTCGTCTGGTACTGTCTGCTTGTGCAAACAACGAAAATATTCACTGGATCTATCTCGAGCGATTTTTGAATCACTTGTTCTTCTGTCGTACCATCTCGATCTGGGGAAAGGTAAAATTCATCTGTCAAAACTACGATAGATTTGGTTGCATTGTGATGCCAATTTTGGTTATTCATGACCTTCAAAAGGGCAGAAAGGACAGACTCTTCACTATCATACCCACCTGGGCTGGAATTAAGATGCCCAAATGCTTCTTGAATCTCCGCTAATCCATCTCCGAAATCTGTGTACCGGATAGGCTCCGTATCGTAGATGTCACCGAAGGTCCAGAGAGAAACGAAGCCAGATTTGCCGATGGTCTTTTTTGCAATTTCCAAAATTTTTGTTTTCGCCTTTTCGATCTTGTTATTCATCGAAGTCGTAGTATCCAGAAGGATGACAGTATCTCTCGGCATATTGGTATCTTGGCTTCCAGAAATGTTTTTATCCGGAAAAGAATCTTTGAGTTTTTTACCTATTATTTGGGCCGCTGAATAAATATGTCCATCAGTGGCGTATTTTACATGTGATTCAAACAATTTTGTTAAAATAATACCAGCTCCACAGATGAAATCTTTGTCATTACACCAGAGACCGATTTTTCCCTCCCAGTTTGTAGGAGAATATGGCTTCTGAGCGTTTAAGTATCCAGCAGATGTTCTGCAGTTTGGAGCAAATATTCTATAAGAAGATAAATTTTTACCCCGGCAGGCATCTGGAATAATTCCTTCCCCTTCCGGAAGATAGAGTTTTGGATCGCCAAAATTGGCTACGTAAATAATTTTCTTGGGATCCAAGTCTGGCAAAGCTTTCGTAATCACCATTGCCCCCTGAGAATAACCACCTAGGACAAATTTTGTATTACTACAATTAGACGTGACATTACTGATATAATTTTTCAGCTCTCCAATTCCTTGTTGTACGCTATCATTAAATTTGAATGCTTCTCCACTACTAATACTCGTACTAATGGCAGAAATGAAACCCAAATCAACAGCTGGATACTTATACCCTGCTATTTCGGATGATCCAAGCTCATAAAACTCGTGACTTAGGTCTGGCATATTGTCATTTAGAAAAGATGTAATTTCTGCTTGGAAGGTAAGAGATTCTCTATCCAATAATTCTTGCCCACTTCCACGTGCGAAAATGAATTTTACATCATCACAGGACGATGCACTAATTTTTGTAGCTAAAGGGAGAAAAGCGACAGTGAAGGCTACAGCACTGGCACTTATGAATGCGATGAGAGCAGTTCGCATAAAACCTCCTTTTAATGTAATGTTTTTAGCGTACAAAAGTGATTTTATTTTTGCAATCATAAGCTTAATCGCAGATGTTTTTGTGCTATAATTATCAAAACGGAGGTTTTATGGTAGAAAAGAAACAGATGGGCTGGGACGAGTATTTCATGAATATTGCTGATGAGGTAGCTAGGAGGAGCAAGGACCCATCTTCTCAAAATGGTTGCGTAATCGTCGATGAGAAGCATCGCCCAGTTTCTTTTGGTTATAATGGACTAATCCAGGGGGCAGACGAAGATAAAATGACTTTGA
>JAZSPO010000124.1:0-9495 GCA_045537505.1 Candidatus Nanosyncoccus sp. | reverse complement strand
AGGCCGATAGCAACCAAAATCGCAGCAAGAACCGTCGAACCAAAGAGCCCTCCAGTTTTCGCTTTGACCAAAAGTGCCGAAAATGCACCCAGAAAACACAAGGCTGCGACAATCCAACGTAGTATGTCGAGAAAACTTTCTGGGAAGACAATAAACAAAATACCCAAAATAACGAACAAAATTGATGTGACAATAGCACCATTTAATGCTTGTTTTATTCTTTTTTCCATATAATATCCTTAATCACTTTACCTTAAGTAGATTATAACACTTTTTGGGCTTGACTAATACAATTAAAATAAAAAATTATACTATATTTAGTGTAATTTGCCAATGGTGAGTCGGGAGGGGCTCGAACCCTCGACACCGGGCTTAAAAGGCCCGTGCTCTAACCAGCTGAGCTACCGACCCAAATTGTTAAACGGGCCTGGCCCATGCTTGTTATTATTCTACTCGGCGTGAACGCCTCGTACAAGCAGCTGAGCTACCGACCCAAATTTTAGGTTATTTGTTTCAGATTGGTGTTTTCTCCGAGCGTAGTACTACTTGTGTAGAGCGGACGAGGAAAAAGCCAAGATGTAACAAACTGGTGGGCGATAGAGGAGTTGAACCTCTGACCTCGTCTACGTCAAAGACGCGCTCTAGCCAACTGAGCTAACCGCCCATAACAGACATCTTAGCATAGAAAACGCTTTTTTTCAAGTGCGCTCAAACAGCAGGAAAAACAAAAAAGTGGGTATTCCTCGCAAGATACCCACTCACAAGATAGCCAAAAACAAAACCTAGTTCATTGAGATTATCGGTTTTTTCTGCTCGATTTCTTGATAACAAATAAAGCAACGAAGCTTATCATCAGGAAGCCAATCAGACCAGTCATCAATATATCAGACTTGGAAATGTTTAGGGCTCCATAGAATGCACCTATTCCAGAGTTGCTACCTGTATTAGGTACATTTGGTGATTCTGGTGCAGCATAGACGAACTGGACAGAATCCTCATCCTCGATGTGACTTTCCGTCGAAACAATCACTGAACGGAAAATGAATGTTCCATATCCACCGTAGTCATCCAAGTTGAGGGTGAACTCAGTTTCGCCAGTCAAGTCTGTTCCACTAATTTCATGATCGGTCAGCTCGTACATCTGACCTGTGGTAACGTTTGTTAGATAGTATTTCACACTATCTGCTCTGCTATGAGTCTCAGAGAACTTGACGATTGGCTGGGTCACAACTGCCCCATCCAAAGGTGAATTAATTTTTGTGTCATAGTTGATACTGCGAACTTCAACCACGATGTTGACAGTACTACTGACCGATGTAGCACCAGCTGGAACTGTAGCCGCAGCAACAGTCAGTCCAGTAATAAGTGCTAGACCACCGAGACCGAGTATGCGTTTTTTTGTTGTTTGCATTTTAACACTCTTTCTGTTAAATTTTGTTTTTATTTTTGTTTTGGCTTACGTAAATTACGTTCTCGCAGAAGCTGTCTCTAGAATTACACTAGAAGGCGAGCCTTACGCTCTTTGCGTTTCCTAATTAGGATTATAATCCAAATTATGGTTATTGTCAATAATAAAATAGTAATTACGACAATGTAAACTGGTAAAATGATGACGAGCTTGGTTTCTTCTTTTAGAACCTCTCCGTTAGCCTCGACTTTGAAAGTAACTTGATAAATGCCGATGGCCGGAGTCGTTTCCCAGGCGAACTCTTCTCTTCTCTGAGTATCTGGCAAAACCAAGTTGCTATAATATGGACTTTGGTATAATTCCTTTCCGACGACAGAAGAAACCTTAAAAGAATAATTCGTTTCGAAATCTACGTTGCCAGCATTTCTAACAACAGAAGAGGCTGTAATCTTCCCTTCCGTCTTGAATGTCGGAATATTAAATTCAACAAGTTCTGGTTTTTCTTCCGTCTCACCGTCTGTACGACCGTAAATTACCATTCCGACACGAGATACCGTCTGGACACCTGGGACCGAAATATCTTCATCTGCCTCCGTCTGTATGAGGATGACGCCATACTGCCCACCAGCAGGAACATCTTCTGGAACAGAGACGCGATAGTTGACTGTTTTTTCCTCATGCGCAGGAACAGAGCCGTGGTATTGATCGGTCAAAGAACCATCATCATTTATAAAATGAATCCATCTCGCAATCTGGGAACGAACCGTTTCATTAGAAAAGCTCAGGTTGTATCCTTCATCAACGACAGTGTATGGAGCGGCATAAGCACTAAATCTTAGGTCTTTGTCGCCGGAGTTCGTTACTACGACTGAATATTCCAAATCACTTCCAGCGAGAAGTTTCACACGGTTCGAAACTGGAGCAACTTGCAACCAAGAGACAGTATCCTCATTATCAGATTCTTCTTTCGCTTCCTCGGCGTATGCTAAAGTTGGGAAAAAGATGCTCCCAATTGTCAGCAAGGCCGCTAAAAACAATTTTATTTTTGACATTATTTTTCCTCCTTTTTAGAATTTGACTCTCTTTTATTACGCTTTTTTGCTCGAGATACTAACCAGAAAATCGCTGCGAAGAGAAGAACGAAGATGACGAAGATGAGCCAGAGTGGACAAATCAAGACGAATTTGCCGACAGTAGATACTTTGTCGCCGAACTCAATAATCTGTTCCATCCAGAAAATACCAAGTGTCGGAGCTCCTTCCCAAGTCATGGAATTGAAACGACTAGTTTCTGGATAAATATCTAGAGATTGTGGGTTTTCTTCAGTGTTGTAGAGAGCTTCATTAGAGAAAAGAGGATAGATTTTGTAAGTATACTTCGCAGTCAACTCTACGTTACCAGTATTTTTAACAAGAGAAGACATAGTAACTGGAGGATTGAAGTAGAATGTACTCACATTGTTTTTGATAACTTCGCCCTCGGAACGGGTATCGCCAGGGACAGTCGCTGCCAAAATCATGCCAACACGATGTATCACGGCGATAGTAGCATTTTCCGCGTTTCCGTCATCTGTCTGTGCCATAAGAGCGGCATATTGCGTACCTGCTGGGACATCACTTGGCACATTCACAGTAAAGGCTACGTCAACCTGCCTACCAGGCTCAAGTGTGCCAGTCTGTGTGCTAGGATCGAAAGTAATCCATTGCGACATCTGGGAATACTTCGGCATACTGGTATAATCTGGGTTGTAACTCTCGCTCGTTACGCTGTATGGTGTGGCACTGACAGAATAAGAGAAACGTTCTGTACCGGCATTATGTACGATGAAAGATCCGACATACGAAGAGCCAGGGGCCAGCAATATTTTCTGCTTGGTCGGAGAAATTTGTAACAGAATAGGATGTCTGTCATCATCTGCAGCAAAAGCCGTATCGGACAAGACAAACTGGTATATTCCGAAAGTTGCAACTGCTAAAAATGCAGCAAGAAATAATTTGATTTTTTTAGCCATCTACCTCCTTGTTATTTACCCATTATACTCGGTTCAGGGTAGGATATCAAGATTATTTTTCCAAAAACCAAAAATCCCCCATTTCTGAGGGATTTTCCAGATACGTGTCCTTAATATAATTTCATTTAAGTTTGGTCATATAAATAAACTTATAGAAAGGTTTAACATTTACGCGTACCTGATTACACTGTGACCGAAATTAATTATCTGTAGTAGCAGTGTAGGTAACTGTAGCTTTGTAGACACCAGTCTTCTGGCTAGCAGCTGTCGACACGCCATAATAAACAGTAGTTGATTCACCAGTAGCAGCTGTAGGACCGCTACCATCTTTAATGGTATCAGCGTCAACATTATAGTTTGCTTCAAGAGGCGTGCCAGTTGCATCAGTTGTTACAGCCGTATCAACTGCATAACCCCAACCAGCTTCACCAGCCTTAACGATACCAGTTGCAGGAATCGTTGCATTGTTATCGGTAGTATTTACCAAAGCACCAAGAGCGTTGCTTGTTCCAGTACCACTAATGCTTAGAGTGTAACCAGAGTCATTAGTAAAGACGGTAATTACAGAAGCAAAATCTGTAGCACCAGTGGTTGTACCACCGTGAATAGATGCATTTGGAAGAATGGAAGTATAGCTTGAAGACTTACCATTTGTAATATCCATAGAGGAAGGAATATAATTACCGATTTGTGCTACGCCAGCTGGAGCACTAACACCAACACCTGCTGTTACAGGGTCAGTAGTATACTGCTGTTGGGAGGAAGTACCATCACCATCAGTATCATCATTGTTACCAGTAATAGTCATAGCGATTGCAGGAAGAACCTGTGCATAAACATCAGCTTGACCAGAAATGGTTTGAGACCCAGCAAATGTCATTGCAGGAAGTGCTGCGACACCGAGACCAGCGACTACGCCAGCAACAGCGATAATTTTCGTTGATTTTTTGGACATAATATTTATTTCCTTTCGATTTTTCGTTTTTATATTTATGACCTTTGTGCTTACTATTTTACATAATGCCTATGCTAAAGTCAAGACTTTTTTTATGTTTTTTTCAAAAAAATTGGATCTAAACAGTATTATTGTGCAGTCGCAGTGTATTCGACAGTATCAACATATTGCCCAGTAGCCTGTGAGCTAGAAGTCGCATAGCCATAATATACCGTGGACAGACGATCACTCACCAACGCACTCATCGTACTGGAAGCAGTCGGATTATATGATGTGACCGTAATAGGTGTTTCGGCAACAATCGTTCCGGCCGTATTACTGTTGTGCTTCATTCTCTGCCAACCATTACCATCGACAGATACGGCCCAACCAGGGGTGGTCGTCGCGACAGGTTTTTGGTTAATTGCAGAAATCGTGGCACCAGAGCCATTTACCATGTTCGTATTCTCATCAGCATCAATCAGGGTCAAAACATAGCCAGATGGGCTATTCGTGCTGACATAAACTCGCGTATATGCTGTCGAAGTATTATCTGTGACATTCGAGGAACTGGGAAGAAGAGTAGTAAGGGTCTGTTGCTGGGAACCAGAACAGCCGTCAGATGTGGATGTTTTCTGGGTAGAATCACAGTTCATAGTCATAGGGGTAAGCTCGGAATAAGAAACGAGTCTCATGCTGATCATCGAGCTAACGTTGATGGTGACATTGAGATCATCATTTTCGCTACATTGTACACCATCTGTACAAGCAGTTTCAGCAAAAACCATCAGAGGTAAACCTGCCAGACAAAAACTAGTAGCTACTACAACACTCGCGACCATTCTTTTCATTTTAGACATGTTTTCTCCCTTTCCATTGGTAATAATATCTAGATATACTCATGTTTATTTTATATCCCAATTATGCTTATGTCAAGCAAGAAATAGATTCTTTTGTCGCTAATAAATACGCTAAAACCACCAAAAATTGGCAAAAAATACTTCTCTATGCTATAATTACATAGAACTTAAAAAGCTGCGCCTGTGGTGGAATTGGTAGACACGCTACCTTGAGGTGGTAGTGGCGATTTTAAAGCTGTGCTAGTTCGAGTCTAGTCAGGCGCACCAGCATAAAAACAATGCCTTTTGGCATTATTTTTTTAGTTTACTCTCTTGTACAGTGTATCTGCTCCGCCAGAATCTTTGACATTCAATGTGTCGCCATTTATCTCATATTCCGTCACGAATGGACCATTATCATAAGTAATGGTGAGTTTGCTTCCTTCGGTTTTATAAGTAAACTTCATAACCGTACCGGCTGCATTATAATCACCAGTTCCATCTGCATTAAAAGTATAGATAAAGTATATGCCAGCGTCCGAAAGATCGGTGTCACCATATCTCCATTTACCGACAAGTGAGTTCGATGAAGTGCTGCTACCTTGGTTGCTAGAAGTGTTACCAGAATTGTTGTTAGAATTGTTGTTTGAATTGTTATTAACGACGAATACGACAGCCACTATCGCTGCAGCTAATAAAACAACTCCACAAATACCCGCAATTATTTTTCCTTTTTTACTCATTCCTACTCCTTTTTACTATTAAGCGTTATAAATTTCTCGAAGTGGCTTACCAACTGCACGTTTTTCCACTTCATCTGCGAGCTTCGTCCATTTCTTTCTATTGTCATCGGAATAATTTCCAGATGGTATCATGGCATCTACCGACGAACCTAATAACATCGAGGCGATAGAGCCAGCTGCATCCATTTTTGCATTTCGTTCCCCTCCGAAAATAGTATTTAGATGTGCGAAAATTCGATCCCCACCAGACGGTCTATCGACATTATATTGAATCGGAATTTTGATATCGATCACATATGGGTGCATCATTTCCTTTTCTGCTTCACTCGCTTTCACCTTGGCAAAATCTTCTTTGCAACGCATCCTAATCAACACGCCATATTCCTTTATCGCTTTTTCGCCTTCCGATCGATTCATTGCATTCATATCAGTGTACGGACCAAAACTATCAATCTGGTCATAGCGAAAGAGCTCCTTTTTGCCACGCTTTTTTGTTTCTGGCGTCAAGACCGCGAACATCCCAATCGAATCCACGAAGCCTATCTTATGTGAACCATGATGGCTACAGTAATCCACTTGGTCCTTCTCTAGATTAGCGAATTCTTTTTCGTATAATTCATTTGCTTTTTCCATATATTCTAGATGTTTTTTCGTGGTATCCAAATCATGGTAGCCAACACGAAAAAATGCACTCGCGTTTTTCATGCAATCACGACAAACATAGTTGCCATCCTTCAGTTTTTGGCGAGATAATGCTCCGACCTCTTTACCACAAACCCCACATGTTTGCTTGGAAAAAATATTACCAAATAATCCCATAATTTAAGATTCATCCTTTATTGTAATAGTAGTATTGGTAGTCGTATCTGATGGGTTAGTAGAATTATCACCATGATTATTATTCATTACTATCGCCGCCACCACAATTGCGCCAACGACAATAACACCTGCTATGCTAGCGACGATGATAGATTTATTATTTTTCATAAAATAGCTTCTTAATTTAATAACACCAAAGGATCTAATTATTTCTTGCCAGATTTGTCTTCGCCTACTACACCCACAATCATTGCAAAAACCGTTGCAAGAATCATTGCACCAAATGGAAACAGCCAGAGATTATCCCATGAGCCAGTAATCATTCCAATAATCACCATAATTCCTACCGATATCATCGCCATAGATGCATATACTGCACCAGTAAGTTTTTTAATTTTCTTCTCGCTCATGTTGCGATCTCCTTGATTATGATATCTCTATGATAACAATAAAAATTAGCTAAAGCAAGCATGGAAAAACTATGGAGTACGATTTTTCTGTGTCTTTTCTGTCGCCCAATATTGTACATCGACGAAACGATCCACAGCTGAAACAAGTCTCACGTCTTCAGAAAAAGTGCGGACGTTTTTGTTTACAAAATATGACAAATTAACCTGATAGATACCAATGGCTGGCACATCTTCTACCCAGTTTTTTAGGAACGTTCTATATTTTGCATTGCGTAAAGTCTCCGTCATCGTGCTTCGAGCTGCCAAAATTGCATCCGATACCATTGCATTGCGATAATTTGATAAGTTCAGGCCATTTTCGGAAGCCTGCGAAGAATGATAGTAGGCAAACAAATCTGTATCAGACCCAAGCTCGATCTCATACAACAAAATATCATAGTTTCTCGGACGAATTATCGTCATCAGAAATTCCTGTCCAGGGTTTGAAATGACCAAATTAACCTTGAAACCGAGTTTCTCGAGCTGGAATTTCAGATTTTCTGCCAAAGCAGGAAAATATCCGACGTCTATAGTAGCAAGGTTTATTTCCTGGCCATCGACGATATCTTCCTTGGCTAGCGTTAATTTTGCCGATTCTGGATCATATTCTGGTAAACTCGGAAAATCATCGAAACCAACCTGGTTCGGCAACAACGGATAATTGAGAGGAAGCTCATCACCAAGTGGTGCACGTAGAGACCTCATATCTATACCTTGTTGTAATGCTCGACGCACTATCTTGTTTGATAAAATAGGACTGTCCATATTGAAAAACGCGAAAACGCCAGAGTTGATTGCTGTCTGTTTTTCATAAACATTTGATGAAACAATCTGTTCTGCATCCGTTGGCAACAAATCAGCCGTCGCTGTAACTGAAGCGGAATTGATCGCTTCTATAATATCTTCAGTCGTCGGATAAGCATGAATTGCAAAGCTATTGACTAGTGGTTCTCCTTTGTAATAATTTTTGTTCGGAGAAAGATAGACTACCTTTTCGCCAGTATTTCCAATCGATTGGGAGGCCTTAAAGGAAAAAGCGCCAGATGTTACTGGGCTACTAGAAAAAGAATGTTCCAAAAGAAGAGATGGATTGACATCTTTTAGAATGTGCTCTGGCAGAATTGGAAATTCCAGTGCGGAAGAAAAATTCGCATAAGCAGAAGGTAATCTAAAAATCAGTGTATCCTCTTCTTCTGCCACCTGTACACCAGAGAGATTAGTCGAATAAGACGAAATTAGAACTGGGGACTGGATGAGCTGAACTGTAAAAATAATATCCTGGTTCGTAATTGGCTCTCCATCGGACCATGTCATACCATCACGTAGTTTCACTGACCACACGAGGCCAGATTCATCAGTAGTAATAGAATCAGCTAGACCTAGACCGATATGTCCAGAATAATCGACTGCCGACAAAGTCGAAAACATCAGTTTACTCAAGGCTTTTTCGCTATTCGTACTCGCAAAAAGAGGATTGAGGGAATTAATTCTGCCCAGCGTAGCTTCGGTATAGGTTCCACCTTTCGTAAATGCGATCGTTTCATAAGACTCAGAATACAAAAAAGCTTGCGTTATAGAAAGCATGATGATCGCAAGAATCAACAAAGACCATTCTAGGATCAACAATCTAATATCTTTGATATGCGAAATTCTATCAACAACGTTCTCACGAAGATGCTCTTTTCCTTCTTCCCCAGCCTTTTTCGAAAGACGTGAAACACGTTTCGCTAGTTTTTGCCCACGTTTTTTTATGCTCTGTTTCATAGTCCCCTATGCCGGAATAATTAGTAATGCAATAATGGATGATATAAATATTAGGGTCATTATGACCGTAGTAACAAAAAGGGATTTTTCCAATCCGCGACGCGAAGTATACAACTCTCCAGACGCACCAAAACCAGCACCAAGCGATGCTCCACGGCGTTGCAACAAGATCAAAACAACTGACAAAAACGCAGATACCAAAGTTACTGTCTGTATTAGTGAACCAATTTCCATAATTATCTTCTATTATACGGCGAAGGCCAGAAATTGACAAGTCCATTTGCTATGCTCATCACAATGGATGAAAAAACCGCACCCCAAAAATCGATCGAAATGTTAGGGATGACACGAATCGCAATCGTGACCATCGCAGCATTTATAATGACGGTAAAAAGACCCATGGTTACTAAAATGAGAGGAATAGCGAAAGTTTTGATAATTGGATGAAAGAAAGCATTCAGAATTGAAAAAACAAATCCTGCCATGATGTACATCCACCATGTTATTTCACCCTTGACTTCTGCGAAA
>JAZSPO010000057.1:0-3028 GCA_045537505.1 Candidatus Nanosyncoccus sp. | reverse complement strand
CAAATCCTAGACCTCGATGAATCAGAGGCTGAAGCGATGATGGCGGACGAAGGGGTGGAAATAACAGAGGCGGACGAGGGGGACGACGACCTCGAAGTAACAGAGATTGACGAATCAGATGGTACAGTCGATCTCGGAGAGGAGTTCTAATATGGCTTGGGATGATAACTTTATCGCTGCAACCGATTTCGACTCTATTCGTTTAAGCGTGGCTTCCCACGAAGACATCTTAAACTGGAGTAACGGTGAAGTAACAAAGCCAGAAACAATTAACTATCGTACACAGAAACCAGAACGTGATGGTCTGTTTTGTGAAAGGATTTTTGGTCCAGTAAAGGACATCAATCCACATGATAGTAAATTGAAAGGTGTTCGTTCTCGAGAGGCAGCTGTCGACAAAGAAGGAAATCTCGTCACGAAGTCTATTTCTCGTCGTGAGCGTATGGGGCATATTGCTCTTGCCGCACCAGTAGCACACATTTGGTTTATGCGTGGTACGCCGTCTGCAATTTCATTATTGCTAAATCTGACAGTAAAAAATATTGAAAAAGTAGTATATTTTGCTTCGTATCTTATTACCGATGCAAAAGAAGATGCAATTGCAGAGAAAATGAATGATCTCGAAGCGCAAACTGATGCTGCAAGACAGGCTATTAATCTTCGTTATGAGAACGCATCAAAAGAAGATGGTGCTGACTTGAAGAAATTGGCTGAAGAGCAAGCAAAAGAGATCGAAGATCTCGAAACAGATTATAATACTCGTAAAGATATTCTATCTGGGCTAAAGAAAGGTGCTGTAATTTCCGAGGTCGATTACAGAAATCTTGAAATTGAACACGAAGACTATGCTGATTTGATTGAGGTCGACATGGGGGCTGAAGCAATCAAGAAAATGCTCGATGAAATCGATATTAATCAGATGGTTGACGAGCTAAATGAAGAAGCGGAAAAGTCCAAAGGCCAGAAAGAAAAGAAGATTATGAAGCGCCTGAAACTCATCGAGGGTATGCAGAGTGCTGGAATTAGTCCTTCTGACTTGGTCCTCACGGTTGTACCTGTTATTCCTCCTGACTTACGTCCAATGATTTCGCTTCCTGGTGGTCGTTTCGCGACCTCAGATCTTAACGACTTATATCGTCGAGTTATCAACCGTAATAATCGTTTGAAGAAGTTAATTGAACTTAATGCTCCAGAAGTCATTTGTCGAAACGAGAAACGTATGCTGCAAGAAGCTGTCGATGCTTTGATTGATAATGCTGCGTCGCATGGTAATCGTACTGCTTCTTCGCAGAATGGTCGCAGGAAACTGAAATCTCTTTCCGATCTTCTAAAAGGAAAGCAAGGTCGTTTCCGCCAGAATTTGCTCGGTAAGCGTGTTGACTACTCTGGACGTTCTGTAATTGTGGTCGGTCCAGATTTGAAATTGAATGAATGTGGTCTGCCGAAACAAATGGCACTAGAACTATTTAAGCCTTTTGTCATTTCTTGGCTCATGGCTAATGAACAAGCCGCAAACATTCGTGCTGCGACTCGTATGATCGAGGCAGGCGAAAATGTCGTCTGGGATGCTCTGGACGAAGTAATCAAAGGAAAGTACGTTCTCTTGAACCGTGCTCCATCTCTCCACCGTCTATCGATTCAGGCTTTCCAACCAAAATTGATTGATGGTAAAGCGATCCAGCTTCATCCACTCGTGGCAACTGGTTTTAATGCCGATTACGATGGCGACCAAATGGCTGTTCATCTACCTCTTTCTGATGATGCACAGGCCGAAGCACGAGAGCTGATGTCAGCTACAAAAAACTTGTTGAAGCCAGCTGACGGTGCTCCTGTATTATCTATTTACCAGGATGTCGTTCTAGGTATTTACTATTTGACCTATGACAAGCCAGGTACAGCGACAGATGAGGTAAAACCATTTAGTTCTATTTACGAAGCTGAGATGGCATACGACCAAGGTCTTATTCATCTACAGACTCCAATTCGCGTGTTTGCGAAAAAAGAGATACGTAATACTACACTTGGCCGCGTCATCTTTAATGAAATTTTGCCAGAAGACTATCCTTTCGATAACTCTGTTCAGACCAGTAAACAGCTCAAGAAGGTGATGGCAAACGTCTTTGATATGTACGGTGCTGATACTACGGTCAAGATTGCCGATAAATTGAAGAATCTTGCGTTTGAGTATGAAACTATTGCTTCTGTCTCTACAGCAAAAGATGATTATCCTACATACCCAGAAATCCAAGATTTCATCGCCGAAGGTGATGCAAAGACAGCTCTTATCCAGGAACAATTCGATCAAGGACTTGTTAGTGAAGAGGAGCGATACAGTCTTACCGTTGCTAACTGGCGTGAAATCGATGATAAGATTTCGAGCTTCCTAAAGAGCAAATTATCTGAAATGGATACAGATATTGCTGTAATGGTTAACTCTGGTGCTCGTGGTAGTGTTTCCAATATCAAACTTGCTTCTGCAGAGATTGGTATCATGGTTGACATTAACAACAACGAAATCGAGCTCCCAGTTAAATCTTCTTACAAGAAGGGTTTGAATACCCTCGAATCCTTCATCGCGACACGAGGTGCACGTCAAGGACAAGTTTCCACGGCTCTTCGTACAGCTGATTCTGGTTATCTTACTCGTCGTCTCGTCGATGTTGCGCAGGATGTCTTTACGACGGATGAGGTAGCAGAAGATCCAGGATTCGAGGTCAAGAAAGCGGAGATCAAAGAGGCTGGAGTCGAATTCTCGGCTTGGGTTTCTGGACGCTATACTGCTGCTCCTATCCCAGGATATCTCGAGGCAGATGAGCTAATTACCCCAGAAATTGCTGCACAGCTGGAGGAGGATGATAAGGTCGAATCCGTTAGAATCCAATCTATTTTGACGACGACAGCAGTCAATGGAATTCCGCAGAAGGCGTATGGTATTGACATGTCAACTCGTGGACTAGTTGCTGCTCATCAGCCTGTCGGCGTAATTGCTGCACAGTCACTCGGTGAGCCAGGTACACAGCTTACGCTC
>JAZSPO010000070.1:0-3977 GCA_045537505.1 Candidatus Nanosyncoccus sp. | reverse complement strand
TCGTTGGAGCTGATATGGCAGATGTGACAATTTCTGTCCCTGCTGGATCAGTATTCTACCAAGGAGATTATCGTTTCGTGACGACAAGTGCAGTGAACTTTAGAGTTGATGATGAGTGTACAGTGTCAAAACTTCGATCTGGAGATTGTAATATCCAGGCATCAGTTTCCGCAGAAGCGATTGAAGCTGGAGATAAGTACAATATTGGTGCACATTCCTCTGGCGAATGGTCATCGACAATTGACCATGTTTCCGCCTCGAACTCGGCTCCTTTCTCTGGTGGAACGACAAATATCATAACCGTGGTGTCGGAGCAGGATTTCAATAATGCCAAGTCCAAGCTCGAAAACCAGGGACGTGAGGATGGCAAAGCAGACTTATTAAAAGAATTCGGTTCTGATATGACAATTATCGAGTCTAGCTTGGAAATATCGACTTCCAATCCGGTATCTTCTCCTGCAGTGGGCGAAGAAGTGAAATCCGGTGTGAAACCGAAGGTCGAGGCGACGACGACATATGTGATGTATGCTGTCGATAAAACAGTAGTTTCGGATTATATTAAGGGGAAAGCGGAAAAAGATCTCGCTGCTGACCAGAAAATCTATGCTGTCGACACGCCGTTTTTCGAAAATTTCACGAAGACTGATGACAAATATACAGCGAAGCTAAAAGGATCCACCCAGACTGGTCCAAAAGTGACAGAAGAGACAATTATGGAGAAAGCGAGAGGTAAAAAAGTCGGAGAAGTCCAGTCCTTACTGAAATCCATCAATGGCGTCAGCTCTGTTACGGTCAAAACATCTTTCCCTTGGGTTGGCTCTGTTCCAGATGATCCGAACAAAGTGACAATTGAACTAAAAGTGGAGGAATAATGAAGTTAATTGGGCTAGATGTTGGAACGAGAAGGATCGGTGTTGCTATAGCTGATTCTGGAGTTCGTATTGCTGTACCAAATACGACCGTGACCGTAAATAACGGATTGGAATATACGGAAATTGCGAGAATAGCTAGAGCCAATAATACAGTTTGGTTCGTAGTCGGCATGCCGAGAAGTAACGAAGGGAATACGACGAATCAGTCCAGATACGTCAAGCAGTTTGCGAAATCTCTTTCGGCTGCTGTCCCAGGGGCGAAAATTCGTTTCCAGGACGAATCTTTGACTTCTGTGGAGGCAGAAAATCGCTTAAAAGCACGCAAAAAATCCTATCGACGCGAAGAAATAGACGCAGAAGCCGCCGCGATAATTTTACAGGATTTTATCGAACATATTCCATCGAATTTAAAAGATGGCAATGAAACGAACATCGCTCCAAGCAGTGGAAAATTGCCAAAAAGACCAACTATTTCGAATAAGTCGCTAGATATAGAAGTACCGAAGAAGGAAAATAAAGTGAGAAAAGAGAAGAGCAAGAAAAGTGATTCTTATTCTGGGCACGTTAATCCATCGCTGAAAAGGTTTGTCATCATTTTGTGTATTATTGTCGGACTCGGTGGAATCGGTGCATTTGCTGTTTTCTCTTGGTATAATTCATCTCTCAAGGCAGTTTACGACGATATAGATTGTGGTTCTTTGGAGACGGATTCGCGTTGTGATTTTATTGATTTCTCTGTTAGATCTGGCGAAAGCTTATCTGTTATTTCGGATAATTTGGAGTCGTCTGGAATCATTAGAAATTCTTTTGTCTTCCAAGTTTATATGCGATCCCATAATTTAGATAACCAGATTAAGGTTGGAGACTATCAATTCCGTCGCACAATGGATGTCGAAGAAATAGGAAAACAGCTAATCGAGGGAGCGAAAAATCCGAATGTTTTCAGTTTCACAATCCTGCCGGGAGAAACAGTTAGTAGTATAAAAAAGAATTTGGCCAGAATCGGCTACAGTGATGATGAGATAAATGAAGCTTTCTCAAAAGATTATAGAACTGTCAATAAAAACCTCGATACTTTGCTTTCTACTGTTCCGACATCGAAAGAATATGGTGCTGAGCCGCTAGAAGGATTTCTTTTCGGAGATACTTATGAATTTTACAAGAAAGACCCTGTAGAAAAGATTGTAGTCACAGCATTGAATGCTTTTTGGGATGTGGTAGAAGGAAATGATCTAATTCGAAGGTTCGAACAGAGAGGACTGACTCTATACCAGGGAGTGACTCTCGCCTCTATCATCCAAAAAGAAGCAAAAACTCTTGATCAGCCGACCGTGGCACAAGTTTTTTATTCTCGCTTGTCCCAAAATCTCCAGCTAGGTTCCGACGTAACACTCTCCTATGCACTCGACTTGGTCGATCCGAACAGAGAAACATACAAAGACAACGGTATGGCACTTGACTTAGATAATCCATACAATACACGCCGCTATATTGGTTTGCCTCCAGGTCCGATTTGTAATCCAGGCGTTTCCGCACTACTTGCGGTAGCAAATCCGACAGATACATCATATTTGTATTTCTTGACAGGGGACGATGGTGTAATGTATTATAGCTACACAGAGGAAGAACATAACCAGAATATCGTCGACCATTGTCGTAACCTCTGTGGCGTTCAGCTATGACAAAGAAATCATCAAATAAATCGAAAGTAATTCGTCGGAATTGGGCTTACTTTTTGGTGGCAGTTGGCATAATAGCTATAGCATTTTTTGGCTCCAGAGACAAAGGCATTTACTCAGATGGAAATATGGATATGGAATCTATCGTATCCAATAATTACCAAGTTTCGACTGATCAGGTAAGTCAGTTCTATATGGTGGCTATGATGGCAAACACGATGGACTTGGCTTCTGCTGGTCTAACAGAGACGAACTATACGACGGTTTCTTTACTGCAGAAAAATAGTCAAACCACAGACGAATCTGGTAAAATATCAAAACCGATTTCTGTCAACCCAGATGTCAATTCTCGAGGTGTCATCTCTTATACTGTCCAGCCTGGCGAAACGATGGATACGATCGCAGCAAAGTATGGCATTACGACCGATCAGATTAGATGGTCAAACAATCTTGGCACGAAAAATTTGAGCGTCGGCCAAGTCATCCTCGTCCCATCAGTCCCAGGCATTGCTTACAAGGTTAAAAGTGGAGATACCGTAGAATCTCTTGCCCAAAAATACGGTTCCTCTGCCGAGGAGATTATTGCAATTAACGATTTGGAAATTAACCAGACTTTGGCACCAGATTCAATTATTCTAGTACCATCTGGCGTTTTGCCAGAGACAGAACGTCCTGAATACGTTGCGGCGAGATCATCTTCGTCTAGCACCACTTCTTCGGTCGGCTATCAGTATGCCGCTTCTTATGCATCTGGAAACAGATATGCGTATGGATGGTGTACTTGGTTTGCATGGCAGTGGCGTCATGACAACATGCCAGGAAACTATGATCTACCATCCAATCTCGGTAATGCGAACACTTGGGCCATCGCAGCTGCTTCTGCAGGTTTCGCAGTAAACAGGACACCATCTTATGGTGCCGTCTTCCAAAGAGGTGGCGGCCTGGGACACGTTGGGATTGTAACCAATGTTTTCCCAGATGGTTCGATCGAAATTACAGATATGAATGGTATCGCAGGTTGGGGTAGAGTCGGAACGACGACGATTCCAGCTTCGCAAGTACAGCAATATTCCTACATCCACGGAAGATAGCTTCTTTTCACTCCATACTCTAATTTTATTCTCCAACTGAGCTCACGGCAGCAAAAGGCGAATAAATCTAGTCGGTCTGTGCCGGAATTGCCAGTTCCGTACTCGACCGTAGATTTATCCACCTTTTGTCTGGTTCACTCACATCGAGAATAATAATTAGAGTATTATCGTGAAAAAAGTTCAGAAAGGATTACTAGGTGGAGACGCAGCGAAGAGGAAAACCGAGGAGCATATCGCTGTTATTATCGGCATAAATTCCACCCTCGTTGATACTCAAATAGTAGGCGTTCCCTTCTCCCCCGATGGCATTAGACCACCAGTAGCCGTTGCTACCT
>JAZSPO010000056.1:0-3745 GCA_045537505.1 Candidatus Nanosyncoccus sp. | reverse complement strand
CCCCTGTTTTTTCTTTGTTTTCTTGGCGTTCAATTTCCGATTTTTTCAGAGCATTTTCACAATAAGCGGCCACCTCTTCACGCGTTTTGTCATTGACTAGCACTTTCACCATCGGATGCTCAGGTGCCAAAACTAGGAAGGTTGCCCCAAAAATCGTATCTGGACGCGTAGTAAAAACTCTGATAAAAGAAGCTGGTTTTGAGTCTTCTGAAGACCATAAGCTTGGCCGAGCGGCCTTGAGTGTGTCTGAAGAAGAGCTCAAACTAGCTTCTTCTTGATTGAGTTTTTCTAAGGCGAAGTCGATTTCGGCACCTTCTGAGCGTCCGATCCAATTCCTTTGCATAGTTTTGATTTTTTCTGGCCAATCGAGTGAATCAATATCAGCGAGCAGCTCATCTGCATAGTCAGTAATTTTGAAAAACCACTGTTTCATCTTTTTCTTTTCGACTTCGTGGCCACAACGCCAACATTTGCCATTTTCTACTTGCTCATTCGCAAGAACTGTTTGATCAACAGGACACCACCACTGGTAGCTTTCTTTGCGATAAGCCAATCTTTTTTTGTAAAGCTGCAAAAAACACCATTGAGTCCAGCGGTAATACTCTGGATCAGAAGTGTTGATTTCTCGCGACCAATCAATCGCAAATCCAAGTTTCTTTAGCTGTCTGCGAAAATTATTTATATTAGTTTTCGTCGCTTCTTGGGGAGAAATACCAGTCTTTATAGCATAATTTTCAGCTGGCAGACCAAAAGTATCATAGCCAAAAGGCCTCAGCACGTTCATCTGTTGTTGGGTGTAGAAACGAGCTAAAATGTCTACGATTGTGAAATTTCGGACATGGCCAACATGTAGGCCAGCACCGGAAGGATAGGGGAACATTTCAGCAAGAAACATCTTCGGAGTTTTTAGATCAGTCGGTGTATCTTTTTTCTCTGGTGCAGCACGAAAAATCTCTTCTTTTTCCCATTTTTCTTGCCACTTTTTCTCAATTTCTTGTGGATTATATCTATCCATGATTTCCCCTTTTTAATAACCTCTGAATTATACTATAATTTGACAAATTTAGCAAAATATTACAAATCATGTTTTTCGAGAAAAACTTTATCCTTTAGACGTTGTTTTTCTTCGATTTCCCATTCTTTCATACGAAATGCCTCATCCAGGCCATTCAAGGCAGAAAACGGCATAAATTGCTTCGCTCTCTTTTCAATCGGCATTTTAGGATGTTTACTTTCCACTTTTGTGTCCTCCTATTAGACTATTGCGATATCTAGTTGTTCCGGCATCCTCCAGATCTTCGGCTGTCATAATAGCCGACTTTCCGTGTTTTCCCTGTATTGCCAGAATTGCTTCGCTCACTTTTTGCGTCGTGTCTTCGTTCTTTTTCTCTTCTGGAAATAGCTCGGAAAAGAAATCTTTTTGCTCAATTTTGGTCTTTTCTGCCGTCTTATTTGTCACTTTGTTAAGATTTAGGTAGATTCGACGATATTCTTTTCTTTTATCGGCAATTTTGCGATATAAATCCATAATCATCTGGTTATGATTACTCGGAATTTTCGCAGTAGCAGAGCTATAGGCGGAATGTGCCGGATTGACGCTGTATGACTCTACTAGGGTCAAAGTAACAGAGCTGGCTTTCTTTCCTTCGGCGACAAGACGAATCATCAACTCACGCATCATCTCGCGTACTGCGAGGGAAGTTTCCTCGTAATTATAATTTCTTGGCAGCACCTGTCCGAGCGAGATGCTTTGATCTTTTGGCCGATATTTTTTTATATCAGAAATCGAAACTGGTTCTCTCCCCCAAGCATGATCGATCAGTAGTTCGGCATCGATTCCAAAGATACGATACAGAGTATCCTCATCTGCTTTTGCAATATCGCCTTGTGTGAATATCCTGTGTTTTTCGAGCTGTTTTGCGATACCTGGTCCGATTCGCCAAAAATCAGTTAATGGTGTATGGTCCCACATTTTTTCCCGAAAACTCTCTTCTGTTAGCTCGGCAATATAATCTGGCGAATGTTTCGCGAGCACATCGAGTGCCACCTTTGCCAAATACAAATTCGTCCCTATTCCGGCCGTGGCTCGGATACCAAGTTTGTCGCTAATCTCATTCATCAGGAAAAGTGCCAATTCTCGTGGACTCTTCTGGTACATTTTCAAATATGAGCTAAAATCGATAAAAACCTCATCAATCGAATAAGGATAAATGTCATCTTTTGAGAAATAAGTCAAATATATCCCATAAATCCGAGCAGAATATTCAATATATTTTTGCATTCTAGGTGGAGCAATAATAACATTATCAAATAATATCTTCGGTATTTCATACAAACGGCAACGATTTTTCACACCTTTCTCCTTTAGAGACGGAGAAACGGCCAGGCAAATTGTCCTCTTCGATCGAGTAGCATCCGCCACCACTAAATCCGTCGTCATCGGATCCAAACCCATTTCTGCACACTCTACAGACGCATAAAACGACTTGAGGTCAATACAAGCGTATGAGTGCTCTTTTTCCATTAGGCCCCTAGAACGCCGTTATGAGGGCATAGAGAGCAATTCCAGCAGCGACAGAGACATTAAACGACTCTTTCTTTCCTTTCATCGGAATTTCAATAAAGAGATCAATCAGATCAAACAAGCTCTTGTCGATACCATGGACTTCTTCGCCCAAAATTAAAACTGCCTTATCTCGTAGTCGAGAAAGCAAAACTGGCGTTCCCAGAGTATATTTTCTTCCGTCATCTATTTGATTTTCCAGCCCAATAATCTGGTAGCCGGATTTTTTGTACTGCTGATACAATTGTCTAGGGTCATCACACCATGAAAGATCTACCAATTTTTCTGCTCCCAAGGCAGTTTTCTCTACCTGTCTAGCAATTTTATCGGCAACGTGGGGTAACAAGTTCTGGTTCAGTGCACAAGGAGTATATCCGGAGCAAATGACCTTTTTTATACCAAGTCCCTCTGCTGTCCTCAAAATAGCACCCACATTGTAAACCGATCTAATGTTGTGTAATGATAACACAATCTCCATGTCTGTATTATAGCACAAAAGTCAACAAGACTAAATCTTATGCCACCTTGACACTTTCCTTGCCAAGTAAATCTGCCAGTGATTCCACTAGCTCAGGTGTCACGTCTATTTTGAAAGGTAATTTGAGTGGTTTTTTCCCTGATTGTTCATCCAGGACAAGAATAATATCTTGAATCCCAGGATTAATATCACAAAGATGCTTGATTTCGGACAATAATTCCGTATCATCCGGATTTTTGATCAGACAAAACAATCGTTCTTTGCGAGGGTCTTTCGGAGCATCGATTTTTCGAGGTTTTTCATCTTTTTTGCTGTTTTTCGCCTCTTCTGTTCGATTTTTTGATGAGTAATTTGTCTGATAACTTCTATTACTCTTCGTTTTTTGACGATTATCTTGGTGCTCGAAAACTGGCTCTGGAAGCGTAATACCTGTACTCTTATAACTGTCTAACATTTCATCAGATATGAGTTCGACAGAGTCAGCAATCACTTTGACATCCGGAACAATATTCCCATTCTTGTCTTTTGCATTAATTTTGCCCTTGATTTTTACGACGTTGTCCTGTACCAGTTTCCCACCAAATTGCTCAAAAACCAATGGAAAAACCACTATCTCTTGTTCTGACTCCTTATTCTCTATCTTGACAAAAGCCATTTTGGTATTAGACTTCGTCAATATCGTACGAACATCCGTGATAATTCCG
>JAZSPO010000024.1:0-1966 GCA_045537505.1 Candidatus Nanosyncoccus sp. | reverse complement strand
AGTTGACTTTAATTATGATGTGTGCTATAATATAAGCATATAGACTAATTAGGAGTCAAAATGATAAAAGATTTAATCAAGCTTTACAAAGATGGCAAAGAGTTAACTCTGCTCGAGATTACTTATTTTGCTTTATCTGTTGTATCATTTGCTGTCGCAGGTGTTTTAGCTCTGTTTAATCAATCACTTGGCTTAAGCGTTTTGATTGTTCCTTTGATCGCCTTCGTCGCTGGTTTGATGAACATCGTAGCTTGGGCAGTTGTTCGATTAATTATCGAGAGCTTAATCAATAACCAAGAGATTGCAAAGTCTGAAAAAGCAAAGAAATAAGTTTTTTCATCATAACGAGAAACAGCTCTTCTGGGGCTGTTTTTCTTTACTTTTATTCTAATTTGAGTTATAATACTAACAAGAGTTTCATACTCTTGTGCATTGCTGCTCCGCACAAGAGTGAATAATTAATCATAATTTAAAAGGGAATTTTTAATGCCAACTATTAATCAGTTGATTCGTAAGCCTCGCAAAAAGGCTTCCAAGAAGTCAAAAGCACCTGCTCTTGGCTCTATTGTCAATACCTTGAAGACTCGTTATTACAACCAACCATCGCCTCTGAAGCGTGGTGTTTGTATCAAGGTTACCACTAAAACACCAAAGAAACCGAACTCTGCTCTTCGTAAAGTCGCTCGTGTTCGTCTGACGAATGGACAAGAAGTCTGGGCATACATTGGTGGCGAAGGACATAATCTCCAGGAACATGCCGTCGTATTGGTCCGGGGTGGACGTGTACCAGATTTGCCTGGTGTGCGATATCATATCGTCCGAGGTACGCTTGATTTACAGGGTGTCCAGGGTCGTAAACAAGGCCGTTCTAAGTACGGTGCAAAAAAGGAGGATAAGTAATGCCACGTAAAGTTACCACTTCTCTTACAAGAAAAGTTTCTCCGGATCGAAAATACCAATCTATTTTGGTACAGAGACTTATTAACAAGTCTATGCTCGACGGAAAGAAGCAATCTGCAGAAAAAGCTGTTTATACTGCCCTAGAAGGTGCAGCGAAGAAGCTGAAATCTGAAGATCCAGTCGCAGTTTTCGAAAAGGCTCTCGCGAATATTTCGCCAGATTTCGAGGTTAAATCTCGTCGTGTAGGTGGTGCAAACTACCAGATTCCATTTCCAATTTCTGGGCATCGCCAGCAGCATTTTGCTTTTACCTGGTTAGTCCAGGCAGCACGTGCTCGCGGCGGTCAGCCTTATGCGAAACGTCTAGAAGCTGAAATAATTGATGCTTACAACGAAACAGGTGCCGCCTTTAAGAAGAAGGAAGATTGCCACCGTATAACAAAAGCAAACCGTGCATTCGCACATTTTGCTCGTGCCTAGAGCTTATTTGTAGAGCAAAAACAAACCCCCAGTGTAAAAACTGAGGGTTTTATGATTTTGATGTTGTCTTAGGCGGCGTTATCTTCCTGGAAGTCGTAGTGCAGCAACTTTTTCTGCAATAAATTGATCAGGGAATTGTATCCTTCTCTGTAAGCATTTACTATATCAGAGTTGCATGTGTACTGTGCTTCCTCGTGGATAATCGAGCAGAAAGCGTTCACTTTCGAAGGCGATACTCCATTGTATCTTAATCTTACAAAGTAGGAAAAAGAGGGAACGGAATCCTGTTTTTCGGAAGTAAACCAGAGATATTCCAAGAGCATGTTATAGCCCTGGAATTCTGCTACGGACTGTACTGCCTGGGGCCGGAAAAAATGATTCAGTCCCAACCTTGCCCGTCTACGATACTCAGTTTCCTGTTTCAGCTGCATACCTTCGCTTGTCAAAACTGTTGCAAGTGAATAAATCACCTGCGACTGGCTCGGCCGCGTCAGCATATAGTCGCCATACCAATTGCTCAGATTCCGGTAGTTCCATGCCAGATTAATGACTTGCTGGATACTATTGTCCAAGGTGTTTCTGCTCAC
>JAZSPO010000094.1:0-1657 GCA_045537505.1 Candidatus Nanosyncoccus sp. | reverse complement strand
TAATTTCCAAGCTGCAACTATTGGAACTGGAGCATCATTATCAACAGATGGTGAACAAGCACCGGATAGTTTTTGCCCAGCTGGCTGGCAATTACCAATTGGAAACAATCAAAACGTCAATAAAGCTTTCCAGAAATTACTAAGCAGTTACAACATTACAAATGATAGTGGCGGTTCTGTTGCAGCACGTAAATATCCCCTGTCCTATTTGTTCTCTGGCGACTACTACTGGTACAATGGTAGGTTAAACGGTTTAGATAGTTACGGTTACTGGTGGTCTAATACTGTCAAGCAAGAAAATTATGCGTATCTCTTGTCTATAAACGAGAATACTATTTATGACTATCGTAACTATGATATGACTAGTGGCTACCCTCTTCGCTGCGTCTCCACCTATTGGTACATATTAGAACAAATCCTTACTAGCGTTACTACCAAGGAGTATAAGCTTGGCCAAACGGCCTTGAGTGTCTCCTTGGAGTAATGCTAGTGGATTTGTTCTCTTCTGAGCAATATTGGTGGATTTGGTCGTTACAGTGTTTTCTTTTTCATTTCTCTGGTGAACAACTTGAGTCTATCGCCGATTTGAAGATTGATTTTGTGGTCAGTTTTCAGGGCAAGTCCACCTATTTCGCCAGAAACCAATTCGTTTACATCGATTTTTTCTTTCTGGACAGAAGAGACTTCCACCTCGCCGATTTCCTGTTTGTCTCGAACTACTTTTGCGAAAACTCCTGGTTTCACCAATCCACGTAGCACCTCACCTCCAGCAATGATAGATCTCTTCTCTGTACGGAAGACTCCCTCGATCTTCATTTCGCCAACTTCTTCTTCTACGACTTCTGCGTCTAATAGTTCTTCCATCGAGTGTTTGGCATCATCGAGCAATTCATAAATCACTTTATAGCAACGAATCGGAACATTATCCCTAGCCGCCATCTTTGCGATATTAGTCGGAACAGTGACGTTAAAACCATAAATTACAGTATTCTCTCCTGTCGCCATATAGACATCATTTTCTGTCACATCACCTACTCCTGTAGCAACAATGTTCAAAGTGATTTCTCACTTCGTATCTATCATCTTCAAAGAATCTACAACAGAGGTCACAGAACCCAAAACATCGCCTTTTATCAAAACATTAAATATCTTCGAGTTATCGGCTGTGTTCATCATACGTAAAAGATCGTTAGAGGTAACATTAGCCGAGGCAGTCGCATCTGCACTAGCCGAAGCATTGAGCAGTGCCATTTTGCGTGCAGTTTTCTCGTCCGAAACTTCTATGAACCGATCGCCGAAATTCGGCAATTCCTTAAATCCAGTCACTGTAACAGGGGTGGATGGTGTCGCTTTTCCCTTCGGCTTCCCCCGAAAATCTACCATTGTTCGAATTTTCGCATAGGTACTTCCTGCGACGATGAATTCACCTGTTTTTAGCTCGCCACCTGTCACCAACAAATTCACGACCGAACCTTTTCCAGTTTCCATGTGACTCTCAATAACAAGACCTTCTGCAGGAATATCAATATCTGCTTTCAGCTCTTCCATATCTGCTATCAGAAGAATCATATCCAGAAGTTTGTCCAAATTCTGGTTCATTTTCGCAGAAATCGGCACCATCGTAATATCTCCACCCCATTCCTCTGGCTGGAGACCA
>JAZSPO010000075.1:0-5172 GCA_045537505.1 Candidatus Nanosyncoccus sp. | reverse complement strand
CAAAAAAAGTAAAAACAGTAAAAAAGCCGAAAAGAAGAAACGACAAATATCTGTCCCGCAGTACTCTCTCGGTGAAGAGATTTTTAATGCAATCTCACACGGTGTCGGAGCCGGTCTTTCAGTCGCTGCACTAGTCCTCATGGTAGTCAAAGCGAATAACGCTCTCGCCGAGGTCGCTGTTTCCCTTTTTGGTTCTGTAATGATAATTCTGTATACAATTTCTTGCATTTATCACGCATTATCTTCCAATTTACGTGGTAAGAAAGTCTTACGAGTCATAGACCATTGCAATGTTTATCTTTTAGTTTTCGGAACATATATTCCAGTCGCATGGCTCGGCATAGGTGGTGCATTGGGTTGGGTAATATTTGGCATCATTGCGGCTGTTGTTACAGTTGGAATTGTTCTATCTGCTATCAACGTAGATCGTTTCCAGAAACTCGAAGTCGTTTGTCATCTCATTAGCGGATGGGGGAGCCTACTTGTCCTTCCTGTTCTTTTAGAAAATATGGGGTGTGGAGGTGTATTGTTCCTCATTCTTGGTGGCATTATGTATTCGATTGGCGCAATTCTCTATAAAATTGGTTCGCAAAAAAAATATATACACTGTGCGTTCCATATATTCTGTCTCGCCGGAACATTCTTCCATTTCTGGTGTGTATACATGTATCTTCTGTAATGTTTTGCGGATCCGTTATTCGTAGGATTCGAGGAGCCGTTTTGTGATTCTGTGTGTTTTGCGGATCCGTTATCCGTAGGATTCAAGGAGCCGCGCTTCGTGAAACGAAGCCAGGAAGCCTTTGGCTTCCTGCACTAAGAACAAAATGAGTCCCCACTGGGGACTTCTTTTGTTCTTAGTGGCGGATCCGACGAGACTCGAACTCGCGACCTCTGCCGTGACAGGGCAGCGCTCTAACCAACTGAGCTACGAATCCAATAAAGGTATTATACACTATCCCCTATATTTTATCAAGCCAGAACTACATCTCCTGGATTGCCGTGGTCATTGCGATTGCACCATCGCTCATTGCGGTCACAAGTTGTTTTAGATCTTTTTCTCTTGCATCTCCAGCGACATATACAGATGAGACGCTCGTATGTATTCCATCTGCAGTTTTAACGTATCCAGCTTCATCCAGTTCCACCATACCTTGAAACACTTCGTTTTGTGGCTGATATCCAATCGCAACAAATACGCCATCGACTAATAGCTCTTTTTCTTCTGCAGTATTTTTATCTTTTGTTATGATCGCAGAAATTTGTTTGTCTCCTTTTAGTTCTACAACGTTTGAATTAATAACAAACTCAATGTTTTTTTTCTTTCCCGCCTCATCGACATAAGCCTTTTCTGCTCTATACTCATCTCGACGATGAATAAGATAAACTTTTTCTGCCAAATCCGCCAAATAAATCGCATCCACGAGTGCAGTGTTTCCGCCACCAATAACTGCAACTATTTTTCCTTTGTAAAAATGTCCGTCGCAGGTAGCACAATACGATATTCCCTTGCCAGTCATCTCTTCTTCCCTATCAAGGCCAAGTTTTCGGTTTTCTGCACCTGTCGCGATAATTACACTTTTGGCCTCATATCGTTCACCCATATCAGTTTCTACAATTTTCTTTTCGCCAGAAAAGTCCACTTTTTCTACTTTCTCTAGTTTTATTTCTCCTCCTAGCTTTTTCACCTGCTCTGCCATATTGTGAGCCAGTTCCATGCCAGAAATTTCCAAAACACCAGGATAATTTTCGATTTTTTTCGCATTCACAATTTGCCCACCAATTGCTTTCCCCTCTAGTACCAAGACACTTTTTCCAGCTCGAAGTCCATAGATAGCTGCCGTTAGCCCTGCAGGTCCAGCGCCAATAATAATTACATCAATCATCACAATAAATCCTTGATAATCGGCTCAATTTCCGATGGTAAAGTGGTCGGTGCGAACCTTCCAACGACATTTCCTTCCCTGTCAACTAAAAACTTCGTGAAATTCCATCGCACTGCACCTGGCTCTTTGGCTTTTAGAATCTTGTCAATCGCCTTCATTGCAATTTTATTCTTCATTCCCTTCACTTCTTCATCCGGTTGCTCTTTCGACAAAAACTTGTACAGCGGATCGGCTTCGTCACCTATAACCTCAATTTTTGCAAACTGATCGAAAGATGTATGATACTTCAGAGTGCAAAAATCATGTATTTCCGAATCAGAACCAGGAGCTTGATGCCCAAACTGGTTGCATGGAAAATCCAAAATCTCTAGGCCTTTTTTATGATATTTCTCATAAAGGTTCTCCAATCCCTCGTACTGCGGAGTAAAACCACATCCTGTGGCAGTATTAACAATCAATAGAACTTTCCCTTTGAAATCACTCAAAGACACATCTTTCCCATCGCGATTTTTAACTTTGAAATCATAGATTTTCATTAAGGCTCCTCGATTATGCTCATATTATAGCATGTTAATAGCGACAAATCCACCAATGTTACTTTCGTAGCACCGGATAAATCCACTAGCATTACTCCAAGGGGGCACTCAAGGCCGTTTGGCCAAGCTTATACCCCTTGGTAGTAATACTAGTAAGGATTTATCCTATTTTTGATACCAATTCGTCGATGGCTCTGTGGCAGGTACTGCTCTTTCCACTCTAGCAAACTACAAAGATACGGACAGAACCCACGAACATACCTATTTTGGCAATGGGAATTATGGTGGTGCAACTACTGTAGGTGCCACTTATCAAACAACTACTTACAACGATGGAGAAACCCAAAAGATTGGTACATACTATAATTTCCAAGCTGCAACCATTGGAACTGGTGCATCATTAACAACTAGTGGTAGCCAGGCACCAGAAAGTTTCTGTCCAGTTGGATGGCAATTACCGACCGGAAACAATCAAAATGTCAATAAAGCCTTCCAAAAATTACTCAATAGCTACAACATCACAAATAATAGTGGTGGTTCTGTTGCAGCACGAAAATATCCTCTATCCTACCTACTCTCTGGCTACTACCGCTGGAGCGACGGTAGGTTGTACAGTTTAGGTAGCTACGGCTACTGGTGGTTTAATACCCTCGAGGAAGGAGGAAACGCCTACCGTTTGTATATCAGGGAGGTTGGAATTAATGCCGATGCTAACGGCAATATGAACTACGGTTTTCCTCTTCGCTGCGTCTCCACCTATGAATATATTGTCAGAGCAAATTCTTACCGATGTTACTATTCGGGACAATATCGCGTAGATGTAGTGTTAGAACAAAACTACTAGCATTGCTACCAAGGAGTATAAGCTTGGCCAAACGGCCTTGAGTGTCTCCTTGGAGTAATGCTAGTAGGTTTGTTCAGTCTTTTCTCTTTAGTAACATTGGTAGATTTGCTCGTTCTCTAGCCAATGCTGCTGACAAGCGAGTAAATCGGCATCAACACTGCTAGAACGATGAAGCCAATCAAAAGCGCCATGATTACCATTAGAACTGGTTCAATCATGGTCGAAATGGCAGCAATTTGTTCATCCAATTCATCTTCGTACACTTTTGCTGCTTTACCAAGCATATCATCAATCTTACCTGATTCCTCGCCGATGGAAGACATTTGTGGAATCAGTGGCATCATATATTTTTTATCCTTTAATGATTCGGAAAGTGGTTTACCAGCTTGGACTTTTTCTTCCGCCATCTTAATTTGCTCAAAGAACGCAACGTTGTTTACTGCTTCGCCAGACATATCCATCGAATCAAGTAATGATACACCTGTAGAAAGAAGCATCTGCATAGTTTTTGCAAAACGGGCGTTATATAATCGTAGAAACAAGTTCTTGAAAATTGGCACATGCAACTTCAGTAATGCAAACCATTTGACCCCAGTTTCGGTCTTCTTAAATTGCCAGAGAAGCCAAATTACTATCGCCAACACAGCTAGGACAATATACCACTGGTTCATGATAAAATTAGAGACTCCGACCAGTATTTTCGTGGCAAACGGCAATTCTTTCCCCATGTCCATATAAAGATTTTCCACTTGTGGGACGACCATTACCATCATGAATATTACTACTGCAATGATGACTACCAAAACAATTGCAGGATAAGTCATCGCACCACGGATCTTGGAGATCATTCCCTCGTCTTTTTCCTGCTGGTCTGCAAGTCGCTTCAAGGCAATATCGAGAGTACCACTGGCCTCACCAGCTTGGATTAAAGAAAGATAAACTTGATTAAACACCTCTGGATGTTTCGAACACGACTCTTCTAGGGTTTTACCAGCTTCGACTTGGGAAAGGACGTCGTCAATCACTAATTTCATACCCTTACTCTCGGTCTGTTCAGACAAAGTCTTTAGAGCATTAGAAAGCGGCAAACCTGCACCAATTAGGGTTGCAAACTGCCTTGTGAAAACAATTCTATCTTTTCCAGAAACTCTCGATCTGAGTTTACCAAGCCAACCATCAGTATCTTCTTCTACCACAGAATCAGGAATATATCCCTGTTCGATCAAAAGTTTTCCGGCTGCTCTTTCGTTCTCAGCCTGAATAGCACCCTTGACGGTTTTTCCAGTTTTGCTGTCTTTTGCTTTATAATTAAAGCGACGCATTTATTAGCCTTTCGCTAATCTCTTAAATTCATTTGGATCAACTGCGTATTCCAGAGCGTTGTCAAATGTGATAGTTCCCTGGTGGACAAGTTTCGCGAGTGTACGATCCATCGTCTGCATACCTTCATTAACGCCAGTCTGAATTGCTGTATCAAGCTGGTGGGTTTTTCCTTCACGGATGATTGAACGAACAGCAGTATTTGCGACCAAAATTTCACAAGCTGCGATACGTCCGCCACCAATTGCTGGAATAAGGCGTTGCGAACAAACCGCCATCAAGATAGACGAAAGCTGTGAACGGATTTGTGGCTGCTGCTCTGCTGGGAAAACATCGATCATACGATCAATACTTTGTGCTGCCGAGTTTGTGTGGAGTGTAGCGAAAACTAAGTGACCTGTTTCTGCAATAGTAATTGCACTGGACATTGTTTCGAGATCACGCATCTCACCAAGCAATACGACGTCCGGATCTTGACGCAAGACAGATTTCAGTGCTCTAGCAAACGAATAAGTATCATAGTGGACTTCACGCTGGACAATGACAGACTTCTTCGACTTGTGCGCGAACTCGATTGGATCCTCAATCG
>JAZSPO010000017.1:0-2506 GCA_045537505.1 Candidatus Nanosyncoccus sp. | reverse complement strand
AAAAAAGACTTGGGGAACACTGAAATTCAATGTCGGTGGGTTTGAAATTGATCTAGGGAACGGTGGAAAGCCGTGGAAACGTATAAAGTACGCTAATTTATTAAAAGACGAATTCGACATCGATGTATTCAATCCAGACCGCGCAAAAATGGAAAAGATTTTACGCGATGATTTCGAAAAATCGACCGACGCTAACGATAAAAGTGCAAAAGCAAACCTCGAGCATATCCTTGAAACTGCATCAGACGCCAGATTAATAGATTATATCTGGAAAATTATTCGTAAAAAATCTGCTGGCCCATACTGGCTGATAGAGGAACCTCTCGCATTGAGTCCTCTCGCCAAGCTTGTCCCAGATAATCCGAAGGTTACCCAGCGTTTCCACCCTATTATTGCAGGGACAGAAATGGGAAATGGCTACTCTGAGCTAAACGACCCACTCGACCAGCTCAAAAGGTTCAAGGAGCAACAAGCATTACGTGATGCTGGAGATAGTGAAGCACAAATGTTGGACATGGATTTTGTCGAAATGCTTGAATATGGTATGCCACCAGCCTGCGGATGGGGTAATTCGGAACGGAATTTCTGGCTTCTAGAAGGTGTTTCTGGTCGCGAAGGTGTGCCATTTCCAATCATCAAGACGAAATAATGATATAATAGCCATAAGCATTAAACAAAGGAAACTTATGGCAAATAAAGTAATGATTGTCGGCACTGGAAACGTTGGTGCAAGTGTCGGATACTGTCTCGTAAACCAAAGGACAGCAGTTTCTGAATTAGTTTTGACAGATATAAATATGGAAGATGCAGAAGGCGAAGCAATGGACTTACGCGATACTCTCGCCGTTTCTCCATCTTACATGAAAATTTCTGCTGGAACTTATAAAGATGCTGGTGACTGCGATATTATCGTTATTACAGCAGGTGCCCCACAAAAACCAGGGGAAACACGCATGGATTTGCTAAAGAAAAATGCGGCGATCTTCAAAGAAATGATCGACCAAATCATGGACGCTGGTTTCCAAGGTATTTTCATCGTCGTGACAAATCCGATGGATGTGATGACTTATCTTACATGGCGTTATTCTGGATTGCCAAGCGAACAAGTAATCGGCTCTGGCACAATATTGGATTCAGCCCGCTTGCGTTACCGCATATCTGAAAGGCTCGGCGTTTCTCCGAAATCCATCCATGCGTTCCAGATTGGCGAACATGGCGATACAGAATTTGCCTTGTGGTCTTCTGCAAACCTTGGTGGCCAACCATTGGAAAAGCTACTCAATAAAAAAGAAATGGAAGATATCGAAAACTTTGCCCGAAATGAGGCATACGAAATCATCAATAAAAAAGGTGCCACCTATTATGGAATTGGTGCTTGCGTCACAAAACTGATTAATTCTATTCTCGGAGACGAAAAACGAGTTCTTCCTGTTTCTTCTTATGATGACTTTACTGGCGTATATAATGGTTTTCCAGCTATCGTCGGCCGTCATGGAATTATACGAAGATTGGACCTAAAGCTAAGCGAAGAAGAAGGAATGAAGCTCCAAAAATCGACAAACGCACTAAAAAGTGCCATAGAAGGAATAGAATAATAGTACCGGATAAATCCACTGGCATTACTCCAAGGGGACACAAGAATAAGCAAATCCACCAATGTTACTTTCGGGACACGACTTGTTTCGCCTGTCGTTACAGGGAAACTGCGTCTAACATCGCTCGCGTCTTCGTGATATTGTCCCAAATAGTAACAATTGGTAAGGATTTGCTCTACTATCTACTACCAATTCGTCGATGGCTCTGTGGCAGGAACTTCTCTTTCCACTCTAGCAAACTATCAAGACACAGATTACACTCACGAACATACCTATTTTGGCAATGGCGGTAGCGGAAGTTCTGTAGGCACATCTTATCAAACTACTACTTACGATGGAGAAACCCAAAAGATTGGTACATACTATAATTTCCAAGCTGCAACTGTAGGAACTGGAGCATCATTATCAACAGATGGTGAACAAGCACCGGATAGTTTTTGTCCAGCTGGCTGGCAATTAGCAATTGGAGGTAATCAAAATACTAACAAAGCATTTAAGGCATTGCTCAGTAGTTATAGTATTGCAAACAACAATACTGGATCTATTGCAGGTCGTAGCTATCCCCTATCCTACCTACTCTCTGGCTACTACAGCTGGAGCAGCGGTAGGTTGGGCTATTTAGGTAGCTACGGCTACTGGTGGTCTAATACCATCGAGGGAGGAGGAAACGCCTACTTTTTGATTATCTACGAGGATGAAATTTTTGCCGATGCATACAACAGTATGAGCGGCGGTTTTCCTCTTCGCTGCGTCTCCACCTATGAAGCCTATCTTTTTCCCACTTGTTTTTTCGCAGAAAATGTCTTATAATACCTACATATTCCCCGGTAGCTCAATGGTGGAGCAAGAAGCTGTTAACTTCGAGGTTACTGGTTCGAGTCCAGTCCGGGGAGCCAAGGCTTGAGGCATAA
>JAZSPO010000001.1:0-7910 GCA_045537505.1 Candidatus Nanosyncoccus sp. | reverse complement strand
AGATTCTTTTGGGATTCTGATTTGTGGCTCAGCACACGGAATATCCATCCAGGCCAATAGATTCAAAGGAGTTAGAGCGATCGAAGGCTATAATGAGGAATTGGCGAAAATTGGACGTGAACATAACGATGCAAATGTACTTTGTCTATCTGCGGATTACATGGATAGCAATGATATTGACAAAATAGCAAATATATTTCTTAATACAAGTTTTTCGAAGGAAGAGAGACACTTGCGAAGAATAAAAAAATTAGATGAGATAGGATAAGAGAGGAAAAAATGAGCTCGACTCAAATCGTACCAACAATTCTAACTGATAACCCTGAAACCTACAAACAGATAGTGGCAGTTTATCAACCTTTTGCAAAAAGAGTGCAGATTGATATTGCGGATGGTACTTTTGCTCCGAACAAAACCATACCGGTAAATAATGTTTGGTGGCCACAAGGCTGGGAAATCGATTTACATATGATGGTCGTCCGTCCGTCCGAGCAGATGCCGACTGTGCTCCAGCTGAAGCCTTCTCTCTGTATTTTTCATGCCGAGACTGGCGAGAATCTTGTTCCGATTTTCGAGCAACTTCAGGCTGCAGGAATTAAAGCAGGTGTCGCTCTGATGAAATCATCTTTTCCTGGGAAGTTTAAGGACTTTATAGAAAAAGCGGATCATGTTTTGATTTTCGCTGGCGATATCGGAAAACAGGGTGGCCAGGCAGATATGTTGCAAATGGAAAAGATCAAGCTAGTAAAAGACATCAATCCGAATTGTGAAATTGGTTGGGATGGTGGAGCAAATATGAAGACGACGCGAGCGATAGCTCATGCTGGTGTCGACGTAATAAATGTCGGATCGGCTTTGGCGACTGCCCAAGATCCGAAGGCAATGTTTGATGCTTTGACGGCAGAAATCGACAAGAGGGGAGTCGTGCTCTAATGGCAAGAATCATTGCTCTCGGCTCTGCTTTACAAGACCTGTATCTGATAGATAGAGATGACTTCGGTGCATCAGAAATTTATAGCTATACCGAGGCGAAATCCAAGTCGGTTTTTGGCGATTTGCTGATTGGCACGAAGGTGGATATTGACAAACTCAACTATGAAGTCGGTGGTGGAGGAACGAATGCTGCTGTAGAATTCGCTAGGCATGGACACGACAGTATCTATCTCGGAAACATTGGACATGATGCGGCTGGAATGGCCGTGCTCGATTGTCTGGAAAAAGAAGGTGTCGACACAAATTATGTTTGCTATGCTGCCAAAAGAAGTACTGGCTGCTCGGTTATTCTACTTGACTACTACACCGGAGAAAGAACAATTCTTACTCATAGAGGTGCCTCGGCTAAATTTAGCAATCTGGACGAAAAAGTACTAGACGAAATTCAGCCTGATTGGATTTATGTGACATCTTTGAGAGGCGATTTCGGTACGCTAGAAAAGTTTTTCAAAAAAGCCAAACAGCTGAACTGTAAGATAATGTTCAATCCGGGGAAATTAGAGCTGGAAAAACCAAAAGAATTGTCGAAACTGCTGCGATATATTAGTGTTTTGTTGGTAAACAAAGACGAAGCTAGACAAATTGTGCCTGGGACGGTATTGACTGAATTAGTTTCCCATCTGAATAACTACGTGGAAATAGCTATTATTACTGACGGAAGTATGGGTGCAATCGCGACAAATGGCGAAAAAACCTATCGATTTAGCGTCTATGAAGATTTACCTGTTCGTGATACGACTGGTGCTGGAGATGCGTTCGGATCTGGGTTTCTTGCACATTTGGCGAGTGGAAAATCATTTAGACAATCTCTAATCTACGCTTCGGCAAATTCCACCTCTGTAGTTTCGAAGTTGGGTGCAAAAGCTGGATTGCTTTGTGGCACAGAAGAATTACATCAAATGCCGATTCAAGAAGTGAAATAAGGGACAAATATTGGAGAAAAAAATGGACAAAATAGATGTTATCGACGAAAAAGAGCTGCTAAAAAGGCTAAGAAAATTGGTACATGATCTGAATCCAGAAGATACAGATAGAGCTTTGGCATATGGTTATGATCTGGGAAGAGGACTAAATCTTTTACGAACTTTTCCACAAGGTGTGACAGCTTTCGGATCAGCTAGAGTGCGAGAGGGAGATAAGTATTATGACAAAGCTCGGGAATTAGGAGCTTTGTTGGCACAGAATGGACACCCTGTAATTACTGGAGGTGGGCCAGGCATCATGGAAGCAGTCAATAGAGGTTCTTTTGAATATGGTGGTCGATCAGTCGGACTCAATATTACTCTAGAACACGAACAGTTCGCCAATCAGTATTTGACTGATGAGATGGAATTTAAATACTTTTTTGCAAGGAAAGTCATGTTGTCGATGGCTTCGAAAGTCTATGTCTTTTTCCCAGGAGGGTTTGGTACGCTAGATGAGTTTTCCGAGTTATTGCTTCTCATGCAGGAAAACAAGATGCCTCGTATGCCGATGTTCTTGTATGGGAAATCATATTGGCGTCCACTGGACAAGTTTTTTCGTAGCAAGATGCTTCCAAAAAAGATGATTAATTCTGCCGATCTAAATATCTACAAAATTACAGATGATTTGAATGAAATTGTTAAAGCAGCAAATAAGATTGGGCATCAAAAGATCCAAGAGAATCTTTATGACCATTTCGAAAAATAATATTATAATGTAGCTATGTCTGGCTTCAAGTTGGTTTCTAAATATCAGCCTACTGGCGATCAGCCGAATGCGATCGCTCGGCTTTGTGATGGCCTTGATCAGGGTATAAAAGAGCAAACCTTGCTCGGTGTGACTGGTTCTGGCAAGACTTTTACAATGGCGAACATCATCCAGCATTTTAACAAGCCGACCTTGGTTTTGGCACATAACAAGACTCTCGCTGCCCAACTTTACTCCGAGTTTCGTGATTTTTTCCCTGATAATGAAGTGCATTATTTTGTTTCTTATTTTGACTACTATCAGCCAGAAGCGTATATCGCAAGTTCAGATACATATATCGAAAAAGACAGTGCGATTAACGACGAGATAGATCGTTTGCGACACGGAGCCACGGAAGCACTCCTCACGAGACCTGATACTATTATCGTTGCATCGGTTTCTTGTATCTATGGTATTGGCTCGCCTGCGTATTATTTGGCAATGTCGATTGGTCTAGAAAAGAAGGATGGAAAATGGGGATACAAAGATAGCAATTCTACTGTGACCCAGTCGGATTTTGTGATGGAACTGGTGAAAATGCAATATCATCGCAATGATCTGGCTTTCGAACGAGGGAATTTTCGTGTCATGGGAGATACTGTCGATCTTTTTCCAGCATCTGGAGAGCATGCCTATAGGTTCAATTTCGATTTTGATGAATTAGAAGAAGTGAGAGTAATTGATCCACTCACGGCAGAGGTTTTCAGTAAGCCTGATAAAATACATATTTTCCCAAATACGCATTATGCCACTCCGAAAGACCAGCTCGATTTGGCTTTGGAGACAATAAAAGCAGAGTACGATCAGAGATTGGCATATTTCGAAAGACATAACAAGTTTTTGGAAGCACAGCGTTTATCTCAGAGGACGAAGTATGATCTGGAGATGCTGAAAGAAACAGGATTTGTCAAAGGTATCGAAAATTACTCTCGGCATCTGGATGGGCGACGTGCTGGAGAGCCACCAGCAACTCTAGTTGACTTTTTTCCGAAAGATTTTCTATTATTGGTCGATGAGTCTCATATGACTCTTCCTCAGCTCAGAGGGATGTTCAATGGTGATCGAGCTAGGAAAGAAGTTTTGGTGGAATATGGTTTTCGCTTGCCAAGTGCTCTTGATAATCGTCCACTAATGTTTAATGAGTTTTATCGTCATGTCAATCATGCAATTTATGTCTCTGCTACCCCTGGTCCATATGAGCTTGAACATTCGCCAGAACCAGTCGAACAGGTAATTCGTCCGACTGGATTGTTGGATCCAGAGATAGAAGTGCGATCTACAGATGGGCAAATAGATAACCTCATGGAAGAAATAGATCGCCGTATTGCGAAAAATCAGAGAGTTCTCGTGACGACTCTGACCAAAAAAATGGCCGAGGATTTGTCGGATCACCTCAAAGAACGTGGGGTAAAAACTGCTTATATTCATTCGGACATTGATACCCTAGAAAGGGGTGACATTTTAAGGGATTTAAGGGCGGGAGTCTATGATGTGCTGGTCGGAATTAATCTACTGAGGGAAGGTCTAGACTTACCAGAGGTATCTTTGGTCGCTATTCTCGATGCGGATAAAGAAGGTTTTTTGCGTTCGGAATCTGCTTTGATCCAGACTATTGGTAGAGCAGCCCGTCATATAGAGGGGAAAGTCATCATGTATGCTGACCACATCACAGAGAGTATGGAAAAAGCAATCTCCGAGACAATGCGTCGACGCGAAATCCAGCAAGATTATAACAAAAAGCACCATATTACACCAAAGGGTATTCAAAAAGAGGTCAAAGCAGGTCTAAGAGCAATTATTCCAGAGAAAAAACAAGAGAATAAACTCGATCTAAGAAAAGTTCCACCGGAAGAAATTCCGAAACTAATCAAGCAACTAGAGTCGGAGATGAAATTAGCTGCTGCGAATCTGGAGTTTGAGAGAGCTGCCAGTCTCAGAGATCTGATTGATGATATAAAATCCAAGCGAGCTGAAAAGAAATAAAGTTTTTGTTTCTGTGGTATAATAGTAAAGATGAAAATAGAACGCGAGGAAATTGATCATTTGGCGAAGCTTTCTAATTTTTCTCTCGATGAGCGAGAGGCAGACAGCTTGACAAAAGACCTAGAAAATATTATAAAATATATTTCTCAGTTAGATGATCTGGATACAGAAGGTGTTGAGCCGACTTATCAAGTTTTTGAGATGGAAAATGTTTGGCGTGATGATGAAATTTTGCCACAACAGGCAGATAGAGAAGCTTTGCTTGCCACCGTCCCAAAATACCAGGATAGCGATGGAGTTTCGGAAAATCAAATTAAAGTTCCGAAGGTTTTGTAGGGAGAAACAATATGAAGATTGCGAATACGAATAATAGTGCTGTCGAAATGGTGAAAACGGCACTCGAAAAAGCGAAAAAATATGCCGATTATAATATTTTCGTCTCCCTGAACGAAGAAGTTGCGCTGAAAAAAGCCGCAGAGATTGATCAGAAAATCAAAGATGGAAAAGAGGTCGGACGTCTGGCTGGTGTTCCATACGCCCTAAAAGATAATTTTTTGAGCAAAGAAGGAAATACGACGGCATCCTCGCATATTCTCCAGCCTTTTAGGTCGCCAGTTTCGGCAACGACTGTAGAAAAACTCGAAGCAGAAGGTGCAATCATGATTGGGCGAACCAATATGGACTCTTTCGCACATGGCTCATCGACAGAAAACTCGTATTTTGGACCGACTAAGAATGCCTTTGACAAAGAGAGAGTGGCTGGAGGTTCGTCTGGTGGCTCTGCAGTAGCAGTCGCTCTGGGAATCGTACAATTCGCGACGGGAACAGACACAGGTGGTTCGATTCGCCAGCCAGCATCGTTTAATGGTGTCTATGGTCTGAAACCGACATATGGAACGATCTCTAGGTATGGCGTTGTAGCAATGGCAAGTAGTCTAGATTGTATCGGATTTTTCACGAAGAATTCGGACGATATGAACTTGCTGATGGAAATTTGTGCTGGGCAAGATACTAGAGACTTGACAACATTGCCAGATTATTATGTAAATGCAGAAGAGAAAACGCCGAAGAAAATTGGTGTAATAAAGGATTTCGATTCCGATATTATTTCTCCTGTTATACGTTCTACTCTTGAAAACAAGATATCTGATTTGAAAAAAGATGGTTACGAAATTGTCGAGCTAGAAATGCCAGCCCTAAAATACGCCCTAGCGGTTTATTACATTATTACTCCGGCAGAAATTGCTTCGAACCTTTCACGATATGATGGAATAAGATATGGTTTTCGGTCGGAAGAAGCCAGGAACCTCGATGAAATATTCGAAAAATCTCGCTCAGAAGGTTTCATGCCAGAGAACAAACGTCGCATCATGGTCGGGAACTTTGTTTTATCAAGTGGTTTTTATGATGCATATTTCCTCAAGGCTCAAAAAGGAAGAACTCTCATTATCAAAGAGTTTGATCAGGCATTCAAAAAATGTGATTTCATTCTTTCGCCTGTATCGCCAAATCCAGCTTTCAAACTGGGTGAAAAAGTGAATGATCCTGTCGCAATGTATTTGGAAGATGTCTTAAGCGTCACATTGAATTTGGCTGGGATTCCAGGTATTTCAGTTCCAGTTGGGCAGACAGAGAATGGGCTTCCTCTGGGCTTGCAGTTAATCGGTCCAAGAAGAAGTGATAAAAATCTGATTAAGTTTGCCGGAATAATTGGCAAGAAAGAAAAGGTGGAATAATGGATGCGTCGTTAATCTTTTTGTTAATTGCGATTTTGATTGTGGGTATTTTTGTCTTCGTCGCGATTTCTCTTACGTCTCATAAAAATTATAATTTTGATAAAGATAACTATCAAACAGATTGGCTGAGAATTGAAAATGGCTTAAAAAAGGACAACAAAGCAACATACAATAATTCCATTATAGAAGCAGACAAGTTGCTTGATAAAGCACTGAACGAAATGGGTGTACCTGGTAAAACAATGGGGGAAAGACTGAAAAAGTCAGGGAATCATTTCTCGCAGCTCAACGCCGTCTGGCATGCACATAAGATACGAAATCAGATCGCACACGAACATGGTTTCTCAGTGGAATATATCCAGACGAAACATGCTTTGGCTACGTATAAACAAGCATTAAGAGACTTAGGAGCTATCTAATGAAATACGATATTACGATTGGAATTGAATGTCACGTCCAGCTTTGTACCAAGACGAAGTTGTTTTCCGAGGTCGATAATGACGCTCGAGGAAAAGAACCAAATTCTTGCGTATCCCCAGTTGATTATGCTCTGCCAGGAATGCTTCCGAGGTTGAACAAAGAAGCAATTAAGTTCGCTATCCGTGCCGGAAAAGCGATGAATTGTGAGATTAATCCAGATTCTCGCTTTGATAGGAAACATTATTTCTATCCTGATTCGCCAAAAGGATACCAGATAACTCAGTTTTATCATCCTATTATTGGGCCTGGTTATGTTGAATTGCCATCTGGGGCAAAAGTTCGCATTAATCATGCTCATTTGGAAGGTGATGCTGGAAAATTGACTCATTATGATACATTTTCGCTTGTTGATTTGAACCGAGTCGACACACCTCTTATAGAAATTGTTTCTGAACCAGATATTCATTCTGCCAAAGATGCACATGATTATTGTCGAGAGCTTTGGCGTTTGATGTGTTATGCAGGGGTGACCAACGGCGATCTCTATAATGGTAATATGCGATTCGATGTCAACACCTCAATCGCCCCAGAGGGCGCTAAGGAGCTCGGTACGAGAACAGAGGTGAAGAACCTGAACTCTTTCCGCTCTGTCGAAAGGGCGATCGAGTACGAAGTTTCTAGACAGCAGAAGATTCTGGAAAAAGGCGAAAAGGTTATCCAGGAAACACTTGGCTGGAATGATGCGACTGGAAAAACGACTGGCCAGAGAAACAAGGAAGAGGCGAAAGATTATCGCTATATGCCTGAGCCAGATCTTCCGCCACTTCATCTCTCGGAAGAATTTATCAAAAATGAGATGGAGCAAGTTCCTCTGCTTCCAAAAGATTATAGAAAAAAATTCAGCGGTGTCATAGCAGCTGATACGATGGAAGTTTTGCTCGATTATCCAGAACTAATGAGAAAACTCGGAGAATTGTCAGAAAAAGCAATTAAAACTACTTCCAATCTGTTTTCCTCTGTACTATTAGCAGAAGAAAAATCCGTGGAAATGTTGCCACAATTGCCTTC
>JAZSPO010000109.1:0-7019 GCA_045537505.1 Candidatus Nanosyncoccus sp. | reverse complement strand
AAATCCATCATATTTAGCCCCCACTGACCAAGTGTCGAGCCGACCGGAGGTCCAGCAGTAGCTTTTCTGCCCGGAATGCGAAGTTTAAGATTTCCAATACATTTTTTGGCCTCTGCCATATTATTCCTTTCGATTAATCATTGCCTATTAGAAGCATGGCAACAAAATCGTGCGTAACTCTCTTATTTTACCAGATTTTCTGCTAGTTTTCAAGGGTTTTTAGGTATTCTTTGATGAGAGGAATATGTTGTAAATATTTTGTCCACATACAGGTATATGGACCACTTGTGTCAGAAGTATCGCCATAGCCACTGGAAACACTCTCATACTCATAAAGAGGTGTAGCAAAATCTCCTGCTTCTATCCATGTTTTTCGGAGGCCAGAAGAAGTAATTTTGCTGTTTTTTACCTCAATTCCGCTCAGCCAAGCACGCTTATTCTGATCGTGCATAAATTTGTAATACAGCTCGCCTTCTTTTGACTTGAACGTATCGATAGTGATTTCGCCAGCCTTGAAATCTATTGTCTGGTACTCATCTTTTGCTTTTGTACTAAAATCAGGACTTAGTCCAGAAGGTAGATTCAGTGTCTCTGGGGGGTCTTTTTCATAAGACAGATGATTGAAAACGAGTGCAGGAGTGGGAATGACTTCCTTGTAGTAGTCATTGTTGTCAATTTTCCCATCTCGAAGGGCTAGGTATTCATCTTTTCTACCATCCAGTCTTCTTGCAGTTCCGGTCAGTGCAAAATTCGCTTCGTCCTCGGACAAATCTAGATGCGGCTGGCGTCTTGCGCTTTCAAGTGCTACCTGTATTTCATGTGGAAGAGTCAGGCTTTCTTCGCCATAGCCTTTTCCGAAGTAATCAATTTTTCCCATCGAAGGATTATTCACATAATCTGGCAGAAGACGCCACTGATTAGCTGAATTACTTCGGTAGTATCCACATAGCTTCGTCCCAGAATCAGATTGTACATAAGCTAAAACTGATTCACGACTACCAGTGTCAAACTCTCTAGAAAAACCAATTTTTACATTCTCGAACTCTAGTCCATACTTCGGCTCCAAATGGTGTTTTTCCAAGAAATCAGGGGTTAATTTTTCGTATTTTTCTCCGTTAAAAGCAGGGTCGCCATCTATTTTTGTTTTTTCTAATAGTTCCTTCGATTCGGATTCTTCTAAATAATACAGTTTCGAAGTTTCAGTCGCTAAAGATGCCATCTCTGCCATCTTTTCTCTGGCTCTCGCCTTTTTGATAGCGTCTCTTTTTACCCCTGTTATTTGCATAGTCATGTCGAGATCTTTTTCAAATGACGCATTATTTTTTAGAGCCATGCGATATTCTTCTTGTCTCCAGCCATAGATAGTATCCTTAAACAATTCCATATCTTGGACATAAGAGAGATACTTTTCGGGAGAATTACCGGCTTTAATCGCATCTAGGAAGGTTTCTTCATCATTTTTGAATTCGATTGGAGTAGGGTATTTTTCTAGATATTGTACAACATCTGTTGGATCAATCTCTCGATAATTATGGAATCCTCTTCCGGACATATAGCTTAAAATTCTAGAAAGATGTTTGTTGTATCGAATTTCATCAAAAACTTCTCCGGCACCACGTTCATCTACAGGGGTAGGAAATGATTTTAGTTTCTCGCTTAGCTCTTCCTCGTCGAGAGGAGATAATTCAGAATGGCTTGGGACAGAATTAGATTTATCGGTATTGTTCTCGTGGAAAGAAAAAGACAATAATGCATCCCAAGGCGATGCCTCTTTTCTTCTTTTTTCTCCGCCTGATAGATTTACATTCATAAATCTATTTTAGCACAAGGATTATATTAAATCTTCTTTACTTGCAAAGCATCTAGCTCAACAGGTGTTTCACGCCCAAACATGGAGACCATTACCTTCAGCTTACCCTTATCGGAATCAATCTCGGAAATTGTGCCGTCGAAACCTTTGAAAGGTCCATCAGTAATGGAAACGACCTCGTCAATTGCATAATTGACAGAGAATTTCGGATCTTCTACGCCCATACGCTTCTTAATCTTGGCGATTTCTTTTTCAGATACGGGAGTAGGTTGTGTTCCAGTGCCGATGAATCCAGTAACGCCAGGGGTATTTCGCACGATATACCAAGTTTCATCGGAGAGTTTCATCTCTACAAGGACGTATCCCTGAAAAATCTTGCGATCTACCACTTTTCGTTTTCCATTGCGAATTTCGATCTGTTTCTCTTTCGGAACAAGTGCATCGAAGATTTTACCTTTCATTTCAATGCCACCAACACGTTGTTTGATGGATTCAGCAACTTTGTCTTCGTAGCCAGAGTATGTGGAAATTGCATACCAAGCTCTTGTATCATCATATCTGTTTACTGCCATTTTTTCTCCTTATCTCTCTTTTATTTAATTAATAATCCAAAAATCCAAGTAAATAATGCATCAAGAAGCATGATTATAGCTACAAACAAGCCAGTATAAACAAAAATTGCAAATACTAGTTTCCAGGTTGCTTTCCTCGATGGCCATCTAACCTGACGGATTTCTTTCCAAGAATTCTTGATATACCTACCGAGATAGACGAGTGGTCTTATCAAAATAAATGGTTTTTTCTCTGGTTTTTTCTCAGCTTTTTTTAGCTCCTTTTTCGCTGGAACGCTATCTGATACCTTTTTAGTCTTTTTGGGCTTTTTAGGTGCCTCAGAAGACGAATTAGGGCTATCTTTATGGTCTGAAGCCTTAATTCTCGTAATATTTGCCATGTAGCCTGCTCCTCTCTATAAAAAATAATCTCTCTCGAGATTGTCAAGTTCATTCTAACAAATTTTTTGTAATTTGTCTAGTTTTTTTAGAAAAAAATTGATATTATGGTGTCAGTGGTGAGTGTAGCTTAAGAAGTGCGTGTATTTAGGGGGTGAGAGCATGAGCGAAAAGTCTAGAATACTCTGGAAGAATTTCGAGACCTTTACAGAGATTAGCTACGTGATGAGGGCTGGATTTGGAACATACAAGTTTTACAAAATTCCTACAGGTGAGGAACTGCATTTTCGTGCCGAGTCGGTCGCAGAGCATAGCGGTCGGATGGCAAATTTGCTAATTGACATAATGCTTCTCTATCCTGGCTTTTTCCATGGATTCGATAAAACGAGGATAATCAAGGTCGCAATTTGTCATGATTTTGCCGAATCTGTAGTTGGCGATGTCCCTGATGATGGCTCGGAAGAGCATGAGTCGAAACTTTACCTTGAAAAAGAGTTTTTCAAAAACTTCTACAGCTCTTATCCTGCATCTATCCAGTTTGATCTTGTTAAGTTATACTCCGATTTTGAACAGAATTCTTCGATTATCGGATCGGCTATCAAGATGGTCGACAAGATGGATGCGATCGGAAAATTGCTCATCTTTGAGAAAAATGGGATTCGATCCTCGATAGATAATTTGGATCATCCCAGCGAGAGAGATCTGCGATATGCTTCCGAGATCCAGTCGAAAAACTGTACAGATATCTGGGCGAGGAATCTGCAAGAGCTGTTCACTCTGAACGTGAATATGAAGCCTCTGGAACAGATCGCGATTGATTTTCTCAAAGAAGGCTGTAGGAGTGCGAAACGGGAATGGTTCCCATTTTGGAATGTTGTCTAGCTACACGTCACTACTTCCCCCGATTAATTTCGGGGGATTTTTTCTGAATCATAGAATATCTGATATAATGAAGAAAAATGGAGGATTTGTATGACAAAATTTGACGATCAATATCTTGATCTCTGTGAGAAGGTATTGATCTACGGAGAAAGGGTGAGCAATAATCCAGCTGTTTTATCGAAGAAAATTGATAAAAAGACTGGAACGAATATGCCAAATCATTATGCCCAAACAGTCCACCCTATCACCACCATACGCTTGCCTCATGTGGTTCTGGACTTCGATTTGGAAGAGGAATTTCCAATTCTGACTTCCAAATTTGTCGCCTTTAAGGCTGCCGTTCTTGAGATTTTGTGGATTTATCAGGCACAAAGTAATGATGTACGTTGGCTACACGATCGTGGCATCAAGATCTGGGATGAGTGGGAGATACCAGAGGATGGAAAGTATATGGGTCGTGATTTTAAAAAATTATACAAAGAAAATAAAATTTCTGGCGACTTCTCTCATACGATCGGAACGGCTTACGGCTGGATTGTGAACAGATACAAATTAACCCAGAGTCTGATTGAGACTCTAAAAAACGATCCTCACAACCGCAGGATGGTGATGTCTCTCTGGCAAAACGAGTTTCTCGAGACAGCTGCACTTCCTAGTTGTGTATGGAATTCAGAATGGAACATTACAAATGGACGGCTCAATGTCTTGGTCAACTCTCGTTCATCTGATATTCCGCTCGGATTACCATTCAATATTACACAGTATGCTGTCTTATGCTATTTAATTGCACAATCTATTGGTGCACGCCCTGGAAAAATGACTTTCGTCTCTAATGATGCTCATATTTATGAAAACCAGATTGATGGCATACGTGAACAATTAAAGAGACGAGATGATCTGAAAGTAAAGGGAGAAGATTTGCCACCTGCACCACAATTATGGCTCAATCCAGAAGTGAAGGATTTCTTCTCTTTTGATAATTCGAAGACTCTGAAAGATATCCAATTGATTAATTACCAACACTTAGGAAAAATATCAATGCCAGTATCGGCATAGAGGATAAACATGAGTTTTTCAGTTATTGCAGCAATCGGAAAAAATCGTGAGCTTGGCAAAAATGGGAAATTGCTCTGGCGCATTCCAGCAGACCTCGAGTTTTTCAAAAAAACCACGATTGGTCATTCGATTCTGATGGGTAGAAAAACATTTGAGTCTTTGCCCAAAATCTTACCTGGTCGCAAGCATTATGTTTTGTCTCGTAAACCAAAAACAGATACAGATTCGGTCTCATATATTACGGATTTATCTTCGTTTACCAAAGAACACGAAAATGATGAAGAAGAAATCTTCGTCATCGGAGGCGGAATGGTGTATTGGGAAATGATAAAACATGCAAAAAAGATTTATCTCACAGAGATTCAGTCCGAGGACGAGGCTGCAGATACTTTTTTTCCAGAATTTGATCAATCTTTATATGAAAAACAAATATTGGGGCAAGGAGAGCAAAATGGTATAAAATATTCCTTTATTTTGTATAACAAGAAATAATAAGGAGAAAAAATGACTACTAATCAAAAAGATCCAGTTTTCAGTCTGATTGACTCTGAAATCAAAAGGCAAAGAGAAGGTCTGGAGCTAATTCCAAGTGAAAATTATGTCTCTTTAAATGTCCTCGAAGCAATGGGCTCAGTTTTGACAAATAAATACTCAGAAGGATATCCTAGTTTTAAGGATATTTCATCCTACGATGAGCTTCCAAAAAACGAAAAAGGAATTGCAGAGAAAATTTATCAAAATTATCGCTACTACGGAGGTCAGGTAAATGTAGACCGTATAGAGAGGCTTGCTATCGCTCGTGCGATGAAATTATTCCATGCTGATCATGCCAACGTCCAGCCTCATTCTGGTGCCAATGCGAACGAAGCAGTATATTATGCTTGGTGTGAGCCAGGAGACAAGATTTTGGCTATGAGCTTGTCGCATGGTGGACATTTGACACATGGTTCTTCCGTGACTCGTAGTGCCAAAATTTATAATTTTATTGCATACGGAATTGCAGAAGATGGAGATATTGATTATGAACAACTAGAGGAGCTAGCACTAAAAGAAAAGCCGAGGATTATCTTAATCGGCTATTCCGCATTCATGAAGATACCTGATTTTGACAGAGTTCGTAAAATAGCCGATAAACTTGAAAAAAAGACCGGAAAAGAAGTGCTTTTGATGGCTGACATGGCACATGTTGCAGGGCTGATAGCAGGTGGAATTCATCCGAATCCTCTTGATCATGGGTTCAATGTTATGACGACTACCACACACAAGACTTTACGTGGACCACGTGGTGGATTAATTTTGTCAAAAGGAAATGTCGCTTCACCTCTGAAAAAGCCAGAAAAATGTTTGGCAAATATTCCGATTCTAATCGATCGTGCGGTATTTCCTGGCACGCAAGGTGGACCGCTAGAGCATATTATCGCCGCCAAAGCCGTCGCTTTCAAAGAAGCATTACAACCAGAGTTTAGAACATATGCAGAAAATATTGTGAAAAATGCGAAAAAGTTGGCCAAAGAATTAAAGGATCGTGGTTTTATTCTCCAGGGTGGTGGAACAGAAAACCATCTTATTTTGGTCGATGTAAAGAAAAGTTTTGGATTTTCTGGCAAAATATACGAAAAAGCTCTTGATTTGATCGGCCTCACACTCAATGCGAATGCTCTTCCGACAGATAAAGCAGCCGCCTTCTTGCCTTCTGGGGTCCGTCTCGGTACTCCAGCTGTGACGACACGAGGTCTAGGTGAGAAAGAAATGGAAAAAATTGCCGAATGGATGAAGCAGATCGCAGATATCTGTAAAAAATATCCAGAAGATATCAATCTCGAAAAGTTGGAAAAAGATCCTGTTTTGGAAAAAATACACAAAGAGGTGAAAACTTTAGCGCAGAAATTCCCTCTTCCGAATGAAGAATAAAAATTGGCCCAAAGCATAGTACTTTGGGCCTGGTAAAGAGATTAGGAGAGGTCCATCAGGATGTCAATCATCCTGAAACACTGTTGAAATTAATATAGAGGCGACGAATGCTGCTATTGCAGCTGTAATATAACTGCATTTCTTTGCCACACGGCGAATCGGCCTCTGGCGAGGCTTTGTTGCTTCTGTCTTTCTCTGACTGCCCAGCATTTTGTCAATGCTATCTTGGAAATAGCCTGGTGCCTCCTCCTTGTCTTCGTCGAAATCGACTTCGGACATCCAGTCGAGGATAACATCTTTTCCCTCTAGGTCATCGGATATTTCTTGGACAAAAATGCCGAGATCTTCTTCGTCCTCGTCATAGCGTCCATGAACGATCGAAGGCTCGCCATTGCCCCTCTGACTCAACA
>JAZSPO010000044.1:0-2921 GCA_045537505.1 Candidatus Nanosyncoccus sp. | reverse complement strand
TCTATAAAATTTGTTAGACAACTGTTAGAGAAATCTTGCGACCCTCACGATCGATGTCGAGGACCTTGAATTCTTTTCTCTCGTTGAGAGTAAAGACTTTCTCTGGATCGATATCATTGCCATCACCTAGCTCAGAAACGTGGACGAGAGCTTCTACAGCCGGAGAAATCTGGACGAAAGCACCAAAAGGAGTAATACGAGTAACTGTACCTTCCACCTTCGAGCCTTTTTTCAGATTTTCTACCTCTGATAGCCATGGATCGTCCTTTAGTTGTTTCATAGATAGGGACAAGCGTTCTTTGTCTATAGCAATAATCTTTGCCTCGATAGTTTCGCCTGGCTTCACATAGTCAGCAGGATTATTCACTCTTTCCCAAGAAATCTCAGAAATATGGATTAATCCTTCGATTCCATCTACATTGACGAATACACCAAAGTCCACCACGCCAGTCACCAAGCCTTTTACGACATCTCCGACTTTCATTTCAGAAAATCTAGCAGAAAGTGCATCTTTCACAGCTTCTTTCTCCGAGAAAATCAGCTTGTTATCCTTCTTCGACGCATCGAGAATTCGGACTTTGATGGACTTGCCGACGAGAGAATTCAATCTCTGGAGGATTTCGTCCTTGTCAGCAGAACCGACACGTGGATAATGCTCTGCGGAAAGCTGAGAAACTGGCAAGAAGCCTCGGATACCTTCGTATTCGACGAGGAGACCACCACGGTTTGCATCAAATGGAGTCACTTCCACAATCTCGCCTGCTTCAAGTTTCGCAGAAATTTCGTCCCAGCCCTTGTCTTTCACCGCTTTTCGCATAGAAAGAAGGACCATACCATCATCCATCTCCGTATCTATGACCGAAGCAGTCACTGCCTGACCGACTTCTAGATTACGAGAAAAGGATGCTTCGCGGCGAGGGACCATCCCAACACCATTGGCACCGAGATCGATCAAAATCTCGTGTTTTTTTACAGAGATGACAGTTCCTTCTACTGTATCTCCGACAGATAATTGTTTAATAGAATCGCTGGTCTGCTCCAACAATTCATCCATAGTTAGTTTTTTGGCATCAGCCATTATTATATTTCCTTCCTTTAGGCCCGTTCAAGAATCCTTTTTCCCAAAATAAAAACTCTTGAACGAGCCCAAGATACAAAGATTATATCAGATGAGAAGCTATATGTAAAGCGTTTGTGCTATAATGATAATATGTATCTCGTAATAGACATCGGCGGCACAAAAACTCTAATTGCAGCTTTTAACAAGCGTGGTCGCGTATTAAAAAAGCTAAAATTTAAGACCCCACGGAAGCAATCCGAGTTTTTGGCAGCTCTAGAAAGTGCTCTGATTCCCTTTTCGACCGCTTATGGCGAAAAAGTCGAACAAATTGTAGTCGCAATCCCTGGCTGGATTGAAGATAATATCGCCATAAAATTTGGTAATCGCCCCTGGAAAAATCTCGACGTGGCAAAACGAGTAAAAAATTTGTTCAATTGTCCAGTCCATCTAGAAAATGATGCAAATCTTGCGACTATTTACGAGTCGAACTTCCACCAAGGGCTGAGTCTGTATCTGACTTTCAGTACTGGAATCGGTGGTGGCCTCGCCAGAAAAGGCGTCCTCTCGAAAAATTCTTCCAATGTTGAACCTGGCCATACATTCTTTATCTGGAACAATCGTTCGCTCGAATGGGAAGATATCGCTTCCTGTGCTGCTATCGGAAAGGATTATAATTGCCAAGCTACCTCTGTTCGGGGTGAAAAAGCTTATTCTGATATCGCCTATCGTGTCTCGATCGGATTACCAGATCTCATCACACGTTATCATCCCGATTTTATCATCATCGGAGGCCCACTTGGACTCTTGTTTAGACATATCAAGGAACAATTACGATTCAATGTCCGTGTTCTAATGCCGAAAAAATCTTCCTTCCCTCGTATCATCGCCGCAAAAAGACCGAAGGAATCTGTTATTTATGGTGGCTTTGTCCAGGCGAAGAAACTCAGCCGGAAAAAGCATCACACTGAGGACAATGATATTTCCCATCGTTAGTTTGGTACATCGTCGAACTACATTTCTTACACTTTGATTTTACATGGAGCCAATCTCTATAAGTATCCATTTTCTCCTGGACGAAGTCCTCATTCCATTCTGGTAAAATTTCCGATACCTCCTTGTCGTCTTCTGCCATTTTTTTGTAGTGCAGAAATACCGTTTTTGCCCTCTCCCACGCTTCACATTCAATTTTAATGCGATGGATATGTGTTGAATAGTCATAATGGCGAGAAAGCCCATGACCGAGCTCGTGTAACGCGAGAAGGGCAAAATACGGCTGGGGTTGACCCAAAAAAACGGTTGGTTGGCCATTCTGCATCCGGAAAGCGAACTTTTTTTGTCTCCAGCGAAATCTCACCTCTGGAAAATCACGTTCTAGCAGCTTGACGAATTTTTCGTCCTTCTTCTGCTTATCTATTATCTCCAGCACCATGTATTTTCCCTCTCTTTCTACGGCTTTCTGCTTTTTCTACGTTCTTCTCTGCTACTTCAGAAAATGGCACATCCAAATACCTTGCGATAGTTGCGACATACCACAATACGTCCCCCAGTTCTTTTGTTATTTCTTCCCTATCTTCTTCGGACAATTTGCCATTCTTGTCTCGATAAATCTTTTTAAACTTATCTGCGACTTCACCTGCTTCACCTGTCAAACCGAGCAGCTTCTCGATCAGGCCTTGCGACTTAATAATATTCCCATCATTTTCGCCGATCGTTTTCGAATCGTCTGAAACATCATATTTTTTGATTTTTGTCTGATACTCATCAAAGCCCATTACACCTCCTTTTTCTCATTCTAACAACCAGGAAAAAATGTTGCAAGCATAACAAAAATCGCCCTAAAGGCGATTCCTTGAGCATCTCG